>NZ_CAXGPO010000004.1:0-153214 GCF_964011655.1 uncultured Spongiibacter sp.
TAAAACACCCCGGTCAGCATTAGCTGTCCGGGGTTTTTTATTTAGGATGCGAGGAGCTTCTGCCACTAAATATTGGGCCCATGTGACAACCCATGTACCGAAGGTACAGGGTTGGGGCGCCGATAGGCGTCGCGCAGCGATTGCATGCACTGCATGCAACCCAATGTAGGTCATCGCCAGGCTTCTAACCTAAAGTGCCCCAGCCGAGTTCGGTTGGGGCACTTTGCTATGTGGCTAGAAAAAGTTGGGCAACTGGCGCTGACCGACGGCAATGACTCGCGCTTGTAGCGCTCGCCCTACGGGCAGCCTGCGGCTGTCCAAACCTGTTGCACAGGTTTGTCGCCAGGCTTCTAGATAAAAAACCCGAGGTTCATCTGAGCCTCGGGTTTTTTTATGGGTCGCTGGAAGTGGTGTCTACTAAGTGCGAATTTACAGTCCTGCCCCTGTGGTCAGGGCCACATTGAGCTGATAAATGAACTGGCATGCCATTGATCGCTTAGCTATCAGGGAGGTTTAAGTGTGCCAAGCAGCATCAGCTATGCAGGCCTTTGCTGCCTTAGTGGTTCCGGGACTATTAAACCAATTCTTTGTATTAAGGAGCGCCGCATTAACGCAGGGAGTCGGTTCCGTCAGTTTATTGAAAAATTTTGCTATGATCGGCTCTCGGTTGCGCGAGGGGATAGGTGTTGAGCACAGAAAAGATACTCCAGGTTTTAGCGGATGGTGAATTTCACTCGGGTGAAGAGCTTGGAGCGGCGTTGGGCGTTAGCCGCGCTGCCGTTTGGAAGCAGCTTCAGAAGCTTGAGGCGCTAAATATTGAGCTGGAGTCTCAGAAAGGCCGCGGCTACCGCATTGTTGGGGGCTTGGACCTGCTGTCACGGGAGGCGGTGCTGGCTTCTAGCGGGGAAGCATCAAAGCCGTTTGTTGAGTCCATGGATATTTTTAATGAGCTGGCGTCAACCAATGAAGTCGCGTTAGCAAAGATTGCTGAAGGCGATGCGCATGGATATTGCTGTACGGCCGAGTTGCAGCGCTCCGGAAGGGGGCGGCGGGGCCGGCAGTGGGTGAGCCCGTTTGCTAGAAACCTCTATTTCTCTATGGTTTGGCAGTTTCATTCTGGTGCATCGGCGCTAGAAGGTTTGAGCCTTTGTATTGGTGTGGCCGTTGCGCGTGCATTGAATAGAGCCGGGGTAGATCGCGTCGCGCTGAAGTGGCCCAACGATGTTTTGCTCGATGGCCGAAAGCTTGCCGGCATCTTGCTGGAGATGCAGGGCGATCCGGCCGGGCTCTGTCAGGTGGTTATTGGTGTTGGTGTGAATGTCAAAATGGCCGGTGCGGACACATCAGCTATTCAGCAGCCCTGGGCGGATCTGGGGGGCTACGACATCGCTGACGACAGGAATTGCTTGTTGTCTCTATTAATTGACGCTCTAGTTGATGTGCTCACGCAATATAGTCGCGGCGGCTTTGCACTGTACCGAGACGAATGGCAGAGCCTCGATGCTTACCGAGGGCAAGAGGTTATGGTACAGCTCGGTGATACCTGGGTGAGCGGTGTGGCAGAGGGTGTCGATCAGGGTGGCGGGCTGCTGCTGCGTACCGATACGGGCACCCGCATATTCAATGGCGGTGAGGTCAGTTTGAGGAGCTTACCCTGATGTCTGCTGTGGTATTGGAGCTTGATATCGGTAACAGCTCTGCGAAGTGGCGGGTGTTGGCGCCAGAGCGCTTGGCGGGTGGGCGTATAGTGTTGACTGATAGCGCCTTGCGCATGTTGCTGGACGAGCATCAGATTTCTGCAATTCGAGTCGGCTCGGTGGCCGGTAAGGAAGTTGAGGATATGGTGTCCGACGTTGCCAGGAGCTTTGCAATACCCTGTTACTTTGCGCGCAGCCAACCCATTAGCTGTGGTTTAACGAACAGTTACCAGGACCCTTCGAAGATGGGTGTTGATCGTTGGCTGGCGATGCTGGCAGCTTGGCGCTTAGTGCAGAGTGAGGTCATAGTGGTGGACGCAGGCACCGCCCTCACTATCGATCTGATTGACCGAAATGGCTGTCATTCAGGTGGCTATATCTTGCCGGGGCGGAAGTTGATCCTCGAATCGCTAACGGGCAGCACGGAGAGGGTGCGCTATGAAGGGGTGCCCGACCCGTCGATCGCGCCCGGTGTGACAACAGCGGAATGCGTTGAGCACGGTAGCTGGCTTTCCCTGTTGTCTGCCATTCGAGGCGTCGTTGCGGATTGTTGCCAACTAAGTGGTGGTATGCCCCGCGTTGTGCTTACTGGGGGGGATGCGCCTAGCTTGATGCGACTCGCTGGCGACAGCGACTGGCAGCTGAAAGAAGAATTGGTATTAGACGGCTTGGCGCTTGCCTTGGCTGATGAGGAACCTGAGGGATGAGGGCCTTATTGTTGGCGCTGATTATGCTGAACGCAGGCTTATACCTCTGGCAGCGGTACGATAGCGGTTATCAGGAAGTCAGTGAGGCGATGGCAATGCCAGCCGTAAAGGGCAATATCGTTCTATTGTCTGAGCGGGCGGCTGCGCCGGAGGTCTCGGATTGGACGAGCGACCCAGAGCCGGCGACTGTGTCCAGTATACATGCTGACCTGGCGCTGCCTCAGAATACTGTTGCGCCGACTGCGCCATTAGAGTGCTGGCTACTGGGGCCTTTTACCACCGTGAGTGGGGGGGATTTGCCTGCTGGGCTTGAGTGGCGCCGCGAGGAATATGAGCGTGATGCCGACTACTGGGTCTACCTCGGGCCATACACTGATGTGGCGGCGGCCAGCGCGATGAGTCGGGAGCTAAAACGTGAGGGTATCGATAGCTATGTGATACGCCGTGGCGAACTAAATAAAGCAGTATCTCTGGGGGTGTTTAGCGACGCAAAACGCGCAGAAAAACATCAGCAGCGTATGCAGGCTAGGGGTTATGGAGCGGATATCCGCAAAATATCAAAATTTGCTCAGCGCCTCTGGCTGGTATTAAAAGCCGAGTCGGATAGTGAAATTTATCGTTCTGGTATTGCCTATTTGCAGGCGCTGGCCGGAGAAGGGCAAACAGTAGAGAAAAAAAGCTGCAATCGCATTGCGTCTTACAAAGAGTTCGACTAGAATGCCGCCCTCGTTCGAAAGCGACGTGCTAGAAATGTGCTGGCGTAGCTCAGTTGGTAGAGCAGCTGACTTGTAATCAGCCGGTCGGGGGTTCGACTCCTCTCGCCAGCTCCACTTTTCTAAGCGCTGTAGAGTTCATAGCTTGCAATATAAAGAATTGACAAGTTATTGCTGCATAAGCAGAATGTTTCGCTCTTTCGAGGTGGGGTTCCCGAGTGGCCAAAGGGATCAGACTGTAAATCTGACGCGCAAGCTTCGGTGGTTCGAATCCACCCCCCACCACCATTATTTAGATGTACCAGCGGAAGGTTTTTCAGCGGGTATAGTTCAATGGTAGAACCTCAGCCTTCCAAGCTGATGGTGCGGGTTCGATTCCCGCTACCCGCTCCAGTTTTGCGCTGGCTGATGTGAAAAGGTTAGCGGTGCTCATATAGCTCAGTCGGTAGAGCACTTCCTTGGTAAGGAAGAGGTCACCGGTTCAAGTCCGGTTATGAGCTCCAATTTTTGGCGACAAAAGCCCAGGGTGGTTTTTGTCTTTTTGTAGTGACTTGACGAAAAGGTCCGCTAGGAGGCTGTCGCAATGGCGAAGGAAAAATTTGAACGTAGTAAGCCCCACGTCAACGTGGGCACCATCGGTCACGTTGACCATGGTAAAACGACTCTGACTGCAGCGCTGACGCGCGTTTGTGCAGAAGTCTTCGGCGGTGAAGCCGTTGCATTCGACGGTATCGATAATGCGCCTGAAGAGCGTGAGCGTGGTATTACCATCGCTACCTCTCACGTAGAGTACGATTCAGACATTCGTCACTACGCACACGTCGACTGCCCAGGGCACGCTGACTACGTTAAAAACATGATCACTGGTGCCGCTCAGATGGACGGCGCGATCCTGGTATGTGGTGCGACTGACGGCCCAATGCCTCAGACTCGTGAGCACATCCTGCTGTCTCGTCAGGTTGGTGTACCCTACATCGTTGTCTTCCTGAACAAAGCCGACCTGCTGGCTGAAGACTGTGGCGGCGTAGGCAGCGAAGAGTACAACGAAATGCTCGAGCTGGTTGAAATGGAACTGCGTGAGCTGCTCGACACTTACGACTTCCCAGGCGACGACACGCCAATCATCGCGGGTTCTGCCCTGATGGCGCTGAACGGCGAAGACGACAACGAGCTGGGCACAACTGCTGTTGCTAAGCTGGTTAAAGCTCTGGATGAGTACATTCCTGAGCCCGAGCGTGCTATCGACCAGCCGTTCCTGATGCCAATCGAAGACGTATTCTCGATCTCTGGTCGCGGTACCGTAGTAACTGGTCGTATCGAGCGTGGTGTTCTGAACACTGGCGACGAGATCGAAATCGTTGGTATCAAAGACACCACCAAGACCACCTGTACTGGTGTTGAAATGTTCCGCAAGCTGCTCGACGAAGGTCGTGCTGGTGAGAACGTTGGTGTTCTGCTGCGTGGTACTAAGCGTGACGAAGTTGAGCGTGGCCAAGTATTGGCTAAGCCTGGCTCAATCACTCCGCACACTCGCTTCGAAGCCGAAGTGTACGTACTGAGCAAAGATGAAGGTGGTCGTCACACGCCATTCTTCAAAGGCTACCGTCCACAGTTCTACTTCCGTACCACAGACGTAACTGGTGCGTGTGAGCTGCCAGAAGGTACAGAAATGGTAATGCCTGGCGACAACGTGAAAATGGACGTGACATTGATTGCGCCTATCGCGATGGAAGAAGGTCTGCGTTTTGCAATCCGTGAAGGTGGCCGTACTGTCGGCGCCGGCGTGGTAGCGAAAATCGTAGAGTAAAGAGTAAATGCCGGCCTTGGGTCGGCGTTTGTAGGCCAGTAGTTCAATTGGTAGAGCACCGGTCTCCAAAACCGGCTGTTGGGGGTTCGAGTCCCTCCTGGCCTGCCACTTACGCTGACACCGCTTCGCGCATGCGAAGTGGTGTTTTGCGCTTAGCAAAAAGGATACGGTCACAAGATGGTAGCGAAGGCAGAAGACGAAAGTCGCCTTGATGGCTTGAAGTGGGTAGTTGTAACCCTGCTGGTTGCCGCAGGTGTTGGCGGCAATATGTACTTCTCCGATGAGTCATTGCTGTATCGCGTAATCGCGTTGCTGGTGCTGGCAGTCGTTGCCGGCTTTGTCGCTGCGCAAACCAGTCGTGGGGCAGCATTTTTTGACCTGCTGAAAGGCGCTCGCAACGAGATTCGCAAAGTTGTTTGGCCGACCCGCCAAGAAGGCACGCAAACGACGTTAATCGTTGTTGCATTTGTGATTGTGGCGGCACTGATTTTGTGGGGGCTCGATACCCTGCTCGGTTGGTTGGCCTCGTTGGTAATAGGCTGAGGGCTAGATTATGGCTAAACGTTGGTATGTAGTTCACGCCTATTCCGGCTACGAAAAAAAGGTAGCGTCTGCGCTGAAAGAGCGCATTGAGCTATCGGGCTTTGAAGACCGTTTTGGAGAAGTGCTTGTTCCCACTGAAGAAGTGGTTGAGATGCGCGGCGGTCAAAAGCGCAAGAGCGAGCGCAAGTTCTTCCCCGGTTACGTTTTGATCGAAATGGAGCTGGATGATGACACATGGCACTTGGTGAAAGAAACGCCTCGTGTCATGGGCTTTATAGGCGGTAAGGCGGATAAGCCTGCGCCGATTACGCAGAAAGAAGCAGACGCAATCCTGCAGCGCGTAGAAAGCGGTGATAAACCCAAGCCCAAAACCTTGTTCGAGCCAGGTGAAATGGTTCGTGTTATTGATGGCCCCTTTAACGACTTTAATGGGGTTGTTGAAGAGGTGAATTACGAGAAAAACCGTCTGCATGTGGCGGTACTGATTTTCGGTCGTTCTACGCCCGTCGAATTGGATTTCGGCCAAGTAGAAAAGACCTAAGCACAACCTGCGTATTGCGCAGGTTTTGAAAGTAACGGGGAGCCGTTGACAGGCCGCGAGGCCCAGAGGCGTTAATACCCAAAAGGAGAAAACAATGGCTAAGAAAGTCCAGGCTTATATCAAGCTTCAGGTGCCCGCAGGCGGCGCTAACCCAAGTCCCCCGGTTGGTCCTGCGCTGGGTCAGCACGGCGTTAACATCATGGAATTTTGTAAGGCGTTCAATGCTCAAACTCAGAGCATGGAAAACGGTATGCCGATTCCTGTCGTTATTACTGTGTACGCTGACCGCAGCTTCACTTTCACAACTAAAACTCCGCCAGCATCATTCTTGCTGAAGAAAGCTGCGGGTGTGAAAAGTGGCTCAGGCACTCCGAACACGAAAAAAGTTGGCAAGGTTAACCGTGCCCAGCTGGAAGAAATTGCAACAATGAAGATGCCAGACCTTACTGCGGCAGATATGGATGCCGCTGTGCGCACCATCGCCGGAAGTGCACGTGCTGCCGGTATCGAAGTGGAGGGTGTGTAAATGGCTAAGTTGAGCAAGCGCCAAAAGGCAATCCGTGAAAAAGTTGTTGCTGGCAAGCAATACGGCATCGAAGAAGCGGTTTCACTGCTGAAAGAAGTTTCTAGCGTTAAATTCAGCGAGGCCGTTGACGTTGCAATCAACCTGGGTGTTGATGCGCGTAAATCAGACCAGGCGGTTCGCGGTGCAACGACACTGCCAAACGGCACTGGTAAAGACGTTCGCGTCGCCGTGTTTACTCAGGGTGAAAACGCTGAAAAAGCAAAGGCTGCTGGCGCAGATTTTGTTGGCATGGAAGAGCTCGCCGAGCAGGTTAAAGGCGGCATGATGGACTTCGACGTTGTCGTCGCGTCACCTGATGCAATGCGCGTAGTGGGTCAGTTGGGCCAGGTTCTGGGTCCCCGTGGCCTGATGCCTAACCCCAAGACCGGCACAGTAACACCCGATGTTGAAACTGCCGTTAAGAACGCGAAAGCGGGTCAGGTTCGCTACCGCACAGACAAAAATGGCATCGTTCACGGCGCTATCGGTAGCATCAAGTTCGACGCTGCTGCGCTTCAGGAAAACCTGGAAGCATTGCTGGCTGACCTTAAGAAAGCTAAGCCTGCGTCTGCAAAAGGTGTTTACCTGAAGAAGATTACGCTTTCTTCTACGATGGGCCCCGGTCTGGTTATCGACCAGAGCAGCTTGTCTGTAGCGAAGTAATCAATAACAGAATTCGGGCTTCGGCCCGGCGCTGGCGTTATGCCGGCAAGACTTTGTGGTCTTTGACAATCGACCTACTGTGTCAAAAGACAAAGACCATCAAAGACCGTAGGTGAGCCGAGGTGTCGTAAGGCATCGACGCTCTTAATAGGTGTGCTGCATGCAGCGTTACCGGCACCGGCCTACGCAGATGGTGGATCGGATTTGTTCACCACATGAACGGCAGCGAGCCTAGGCAAGCTGTCTACGGTAAGTAACTGACAAATCCAGGAGTTATCCAAGTGGCATTAAGACTCGAAGACAAGAAAGCGATAGTTGCTGATGTTAACGAGACTGCCGCGAGTGCACTGTCATTGGTTATTGCTGACGCCCGTGGGTGTTCAGTAGCCGAAATGACTGAGCTCCGTAAGCAGGCGCGGGATTCTCAGGTTGATTTGCGTGTAGTGCGCAACACCCTGGCGAAAATCGCGTTGAAAGGAACGGAATTCGAGTGCGCAGAAGAGGCCTTCAAAGGTCCCTCTCTGTTGGCATTTTCGATGGAAGATCCAGGTGCTGCGGCGCGTATCTTCAAAGATTTCGCTAAAGAAAACGAAAACTTTGAAGTGAAAGCACTGGCGGTCAGTGGCCAGCTAATGGGTTCGGAACAGTTGGATGTATTGGCGAAACTGCCGACGCGCGATCAGGCTCTGTCTATGTTGATGAGTGTGATGTTGGCGCCGGCGACCAAGCTGGTACAGACAATGAACGAAGTCCCAGGAAAGCTGGTACGTACATTGGCTGCAGTTCGCGATCAGAAAGAAGCTGCTTAATCGCAGCTTAGTTAACGATTAATTTTTTCACAATTTGATACAGTAGGGAGTTGAAAATGGCTCTGTCTAAAGACGATATCCTCAATGCAATCGCTGAAATGAGCGTTATGGAAGTGGTTGAACTCATCGAAGCAATGGAAGAGAAGTTTGGCGTAACTGCCGCTGCTGCCGTTGCTGCTGCTCCTGCAGCCGCTGCTGAAGGTGGCGCTGCTGCCGCTGAGCAGACTGAGTTCGACGTAGTTCTGACTGGCGCTGGTGACAAGAAAGTAAACGTCATCAAAGCGGTTCGCGCTATCACCGGCTTGGGTCTGAAAGAAGCGAAAGAAATGGTTGACGGTGCTCCATCAACTGTTAAAGAAGGCGCTTCTAAAGACGACGCTGAAGAAGCTAAAAAAGCACTGGAAGAAGCTGGCGCATCTGTCGAGCTTAAGTAAGTTGCTGATAGACCTGTTTACAGGTCGATCTCAAGCGAGGCTGGTGGGTTTATCCCGCCGGCCTTTTGCTGTTTGAGACATTGGGCCGGGGCGATTGTTCTGGTCAGCGGTGGCTTGACCACCGCGCAAACGATGCCAGCGCCGGTTGCGCAGGGGTCAGGTAATGATGCTGGGGAGTACTGATGGCTTACTCGTACACTGAGAAAAAACGTATTCGCAAGGACTTTGGCAAATTGCCACACGTTATGGACGTGCCTTACCTTCTTGCGATTCAGTTAGATTCTTACAAGAAATTTACACAGCAGGGTATTCCCGCTGCTGAGCGCGGCGAGCACGGCTTGCACGCTGCTTTTAAATCAATCTTCCCAATCGTAAGTTATTCCGGCAATGCAGCGTTAGAGTACGTTGACTATGTGCTGGGAGCACCGGCATTCGACGTGAATGAATGCCAGCTGCGCGGGGTGACCTTTTCGGTGCCGTTGCGCGTTAAAGTTCGGCTGATCATCTACGATAAAGATTCAGCGAACAAAAGCATCAAAGACATTAAAGAGCAAGAAGTCTACATGGGGGAGATCCCCCTGATGACGGAGAATGGTACCTTTGTCATCAACGGTACCGAGCGGGTTATTGTTTCCCAGCTGCACCGCTCTCCCGGCGTGTTCTTTGATCACGACCGTGGCAAGACACACTCCTCAGGTAAATTGCTCTACTCAGCGCGAGTGATTCCTTACCGTGGTTCTTGGTTGGACTTTGAATTCGACCCTAAAGACCTGGTGTACGTGCGTATCGACCGCCGCCGTAAGTTGCCGGCAACTATCCTGTTGCGCGCCTTGGGCATGACCGCGGAAGAAATCCTCGAACTGTTCTTTGACGTCAATACATTTAAAGTATCGAAAGACGGCAAATTCACCATCGCACTGATTCCAGAGCGTCTGCGTGGTGAGGTTGCGACCTTTGATATCTGCGGCAAAGATGGCGAAGTTATCGTTGAAACTGGCCGCCGTATTACCGCGCGTCATATTCGCCAGCTGGAAAAATCCAAGCTGAAAGAGCTGGAAGTGCCCGTTGAATACCTGGTAGGCCGCGCATTGGCGAAAGATGTGGTGGATACCAAGACCGGTGAGGTGTTGTACCCCTGTAACGCCGAAATCACATTGGAGATGGTTGAAAAACTGCAGGAGTCCGGTGTTTCAGAAATTGAGACCCTGTACACCAATGAGCTGGACTGCGGTCCGTTCATCAGCGATACCCTGCGCACTGACCCCACCAATTCAGAGCTGGAAGCACTGGTAGAAATCTACCGCATGATGCGTCCCGGTGAGCCGCCGACCAAAGACTCTGCTGAGAACCTGTTCCAGAACCTGTTCTTTTCAGCTGAGCGTTACGACCTGTCCGCTGTTGGTCGCATGAAGTTCAACCGCCGTTTGGGCCGCGAGGAAATCACCGGCGCAGGCACGCTGGATAAAGACGACATTGTCGCTGTACTGAAGACCCTCGTTGACATCCGTAACGGTAAAGGTGTTGTCGATGATATCGATCACCTGGGTAACCGCCGTATCCGTTCGGTTGGTGAAATGGCAGAGAACCAGTTCCGCGTGGGCTTGGTTCGTGTAGAGCGCGCAGTAAAAGAGCGCTTGTCTATGGCGGAAAGCGAAGGCTTGATGCCCCAGGATCTGATCAATGCCAAGCCCGTTGCAGCGGCCGTTAAAGAGTTTTTTGGTTCGTCGCAGCTGTCTCAGTTTATGGATCAGAACAACCCATTGTCTGAGATCACCCACAAGCGTCGTGTGTCGGCACTTGGGCCCGGTGGTTTGACGCGTGAGCGCGCAGGCTTTGAGGTTCGCGACGTTCACCCAACGCACTACGGTCGGGTTTGTCCTATCGAGACGCCTGAAGGGCCAAACATCGGTTTGATTAACTCGCTGGCAACTTACGCCCGAACGAATGAGTACGGCTTCCTCGAAAGCCCCTACCGTAAAGTGGTTGATGGCAAAGTCAGTGAAGAAATCGAGTACTTGTCTGCGATCAACGAAGCGGAGCAGGTTATCGCTCAGGCGTCGGCAGCAATGAACGACAAAGGTGAGCTGACCGATGAGATGGTAGCGGTTCGTCACATGAACGAATTCACCGTTATGCCGCCGGAAAAAGTTACCTACATGGATGTCTCTCCAAAGCAGGTGGTTTCGGTTGCTGCGTCGTTGATTCCGTTCCTGGAACACGATGACGCGAACCGCGCATTGATGGGCTCGAACATGCAGCGCCAGGCAGTGCCGACTTTGAAGGCAGACAAGCCGCTTGTCGGTACAGGTTTTGAGCGCTATGTCGCGTCTGACTCCGGTGTTTGTGTTGTCGCCCGCCGCGGTGGTGTTATCGACAGCGTGGACTCTTCGCGCATCGTTGTGCGTGTTAACAACGACGAAGTGCAGTCAGGTCAGCCGCCGGTTGATATCTACAACCTGACTAAATACACCCGTTCTAACCAGAACACCTGCATCAACCAGCGTCCTATCGTTCGCGAAGGTGATGATGTCGTGCGCGGTGATATCCTTGCAGATGGCCCCTCAGTAGACCTGGGTGAGCTGGCTCTGGGTCAGAACATGCGCATCGCATTCATGCCCTGGAATGGTTACAACTTCGAGGATTCTATCCTCGTGTCTGAGCGCGTGGTGAAAGAGGATCGTTTCACAACGAT
Organism: uncultured Spongiibacter sp.; assembly: GCF_964011655.1. Classification (NCBI taxonomy): domain Bacteria; kingdom Pseudomonadati; phylum Pseudomonadota; class Gammaproteobacteria; order Cellvibrionales; family Spongiibacteraceae; genus Spongiibacter; species uncultured Spongiibacter sp. The sequence goes on from NZ_CAXGPO010000004.1 coordinate 11,172, forward strand.
TCACATTCAAGAGCTGACGTGTATTGCGCGTGACACCAAGCTGGGCCCCGAAGAGATTTCCTCGGATATCCCCAATGTCGGTGAAGGTGCACTGGCGAATTTGGATGAGTCCGGCATCGTTTACATCGGCGCCGAAGTTGGCCCTGGCGATATTTTGGTGGGTAAAGTTACGCCAAAAGGTGAAACCCAGCTGACGCCAGAAGAAAAGCTGCTGCGTGCGATTTTCGGTGAGAAAGCATCCGACGTAAAAGACACGTCGCTGCGTGTGCCGTCGAGCACGAAAGGCACCGTTATCGATGTTCAGGTCTTCACGCGTGATGGCCTGGAAAAAGATAAGCGCGCCCTGGAAATTGAAAAAATGCAGCTCGACCAGTTCCGCAAGGACCTGAACGAGGAATACCGCATTGTTGAAGAAGCGACCTTCGCACGTTTGCGTAGCTTGCTTGAGGGCCAAAAAGTCCTCAGCGGCCCAGGCCTGAAAAAGAATGACGAGCTGACCAGCGACGTACTCGACGGCCTGAAGAGTGACGACTGGCTGAAGCTGCGCCTGGCAGAAGAGTCAATCAACGCTGCCCTGGAAGATGCCGACAAGCAACTTGGCGAGCACCGCAAGACCTTGGAAGAGCGTTTTGAGGACAAGAAGCGTAAGCTGACGACCGGCGACGACCTGGCTCCTGGCGTACTGAAAATCGTCAAAGTGTATCTCGCTATTAAGCGTCGTATTCAGCCTGGCGACAAAATGGCGGGTCGTCACGGTAACAAGGGTGTTATCTCGGTCATCATGCCCGTAGAGGACATGCCCTTTGACGAAACCGGTGAGCCCGTTGATATCGTTCTCAACCCGCTGGGTGTACCGTCGCGGATGAACGTTGGTCAGATCCTTGAAACCCACCTTGGCCTGGCAGCGAAGGGCTTGGGTAATAAGATCGACACCATGCTGCGCGAACAGCGCAAAGTGGCTGAAGTTCGTGAATTCCTCGGCAAAGTCTACAATGACGGTGCGGGTCGAACTGAAGACCTCGACAGCTTTAGCGATGCGCAGATCATGGAAATGGCGAAGAACCTGAAAGGCGGCGTGCCAATGGCAACGCAGGTCTTTGACGGTGCGAATGAAGCTGAGATCAAGAGCCTGCTGACACTGGCTGACTTGCCAGATAGCGGCCAGCTGCGCCTGTGCGATGGCCGTACCGGTATGGAGTTTGATCGTCCGGTAACCGTTGGTTACATGTACATGCTCAAGCTGAACCACTTGGTCGATGACAAAATGCACGCCCGTTCCACCGGTTCGTACAGCCTTGTTACTCAGCAGCCGCTGGGTGGTAAAGCGCAGTTCGGTGGTCAGCGTTTCGGGGAGATGGAGGTCTGGGCACTGGAAGCATACGGTGCTGCCTACACTCTACAAGAGATGCTTACTGTTAAGTCGGATGACGTTAACGGTCGCACCAAGATGTACAAAAACATCGTTGATGGCGACCAGCGCATGGAGCCGGGCATGCCCGAGTCTTTCAATGTACTGGTTAAAGAAATCCGCTCGCTCGGTATCAACATCGAGCTGGATACGGAATAAGCATCAACAACGATTGGCAAGGGGCGCCGGTTAACGCGGCGCCTATTTAATACCCTTGCGGAGGAACGGCCTTGAAAGACTTATTGAATTTACTTAAGCAGGGACAGCAAACTGACGAATTCGATTCAATTCGTATCGGTTTGGCGTCGCCAGAGCTGATTCGCTCTTGGTCTTTTGGCGAAGTGAAAAAGCCAGAGACTATTAACTACCGTACCTTTAAGCCCGAGCGCGACGGCTTGTTTTGCGCGAAAATCTTTGGCCCCGTCAAAGATTACGAGTGCCTGTGTGGCAAATATAAGCGCCTGAAGCATCGCGGCGTTATTTGTGAAAAATGTGGCGTTGAAGTGGCGCTGGCCAAAGTGCGCCGCGAGCGTATGGGCCACATCGAGCTGGCTAGCCCCGTTGCCCACATTTGGTTCTTGAAGTCACTGCCAAGCCGCATCGGCTTGCTGCTGGACATGACCCTGCGTGACATCGAGCGGATTCTCTACTTTGAATCATACGTTGTTACCGACCCCGGTATGACCACCCTGGACAAGGGGCAGCTGCTTAGCGATGAGCAGTACTTCGAGGCCATGGAAGAATTCGGTGATGACTTCACCGCGAAAATGGGTGCCGAGGCGATCATGCACTTGCTCATCGAGCTGGATATGCATGAGGAAATCGAGCGTCTGCGTGAAGAGATTCCCGCAACGAACTCCGAGACAAAAATCAAAAAACTGTCTAAGCGCTTGAAGTTGATCGAAGCGTTGGCAGATTCTGGCAACAAGCCAGAGTGGATGATCCTGCAGGTTCTGCCGGTTCTGCCACCAGATTTGCGTCCGCTGGTACCGCTGGATGGCGGCCGTTTTGCGACCTCTGATCTGAACGATCTGTATCGCCGTGTTATCAACCGTAATAACCGCTTGAAGCGCCTGCTGGACCTGAATGCGCCTGATATTATCGTGCGCAACGAAAAGCGTATGCTGCAGGAGTCTGTTGATGCCCTGCTCGATAACGGTCGTCGTGGTCGTGCTATTACCGGTTCTAACAAGCGTCCGCTGAAATCGCTTGCTGACATGATCAAAGGTAAACAGGGTCGTTTCCGTCAAAACCTGCTGGGTAAGCGCGTCGACTACTCCGGCCGTTCGGTTATCGTCGTTGGTCCCACCCTGCGTTTGCACCAGTGTGGTCTGCCCAAGAAGATGGCATTGGAGCTGTTCAAGCCGTTTATCTTCGGTAAGTTGGAGGCGCGTGGCTTAGCGACAACGATCAAAGCCGCTAAGAAGATGGTTGAGCGCGAGCCGCCGGAAGTGTGGGATATTCTCGCCGAAGTTATCCGCGAGCACCCCGTGTTGCTGAACCGGGCGCCCACCCTTCACCGTTTGGGCATCCAGGCCTTCGAGCCTGTGCTGATCGAAGGTAAAGCGATCCAGCTCCACCCACTGGTATGTGCCGCTTACAACGCCGACTTCGATGGTGACCAAATGGCGGTACACGTACCGCTGACACTGGAAGCCCAGCTTGAAGCCCGCGCGCTGATGATGTCGACCAATAACATCCTGTCGCCTGCAAATGGTGAGCCGATCATCGTGCCTTCTCAGGACGTGGTATTGGGTCTGTACTGGATGACGCGCGACCGCGTTAATGCCCTCGGTGAGGGTATGGCGTTCTCAAGCCCGCAGGAAGTACAGCGCGCCTACGCCGGTGGCAAGGTGCACCTGCAAGCACGCATTAAGTGCCGTATCAAGCAAGTGAGCTTCGACGAAAACGGCGAGCGCCAGGAAAATCGCAGCATTGTTGATACCACCGTAGGTCGTGTGGTGCTGTGGCGCATCGTTCCCGATGGTTTGCCGTTTGACCTGGTAAACCAGGCAATGGCGAAAAAGGCTATTTCTCGCCTGTTGAATGAGTGTTATCGCCAAGTTGGCTTGAAGGCCACGGTAATTCTCGGTGACCAGTTGATGTACACCGGTTTTGAGTACTCGACTCGTTCGGGCAGCTCAATTGGTGTTAACGATTTCGAAATTCCCGAAGAGAAGGCGAAAATTGTTGCCGCCGCGGACGCCGAAGTCGTTGAGATCGAAAAACAGTACGCCTCAGGTCTGGTAACGCAGGGTGAGAAGTACAACAAGGTTATCGATATTTGGTCTCGCGCCAACGACTTGGTGTCCAAGTCGATGATGGAAGGCCTGTCGAAAGAAAGCGTAATTAACCGCGACGGTGAAGAAGAGCAGCAAGACTCCTTCAACTCGGTATATATCTACGCTGACTCGGGCGCACGGGGTTCGCCGGCGCAGATTCGTCAGCTGGCCGGTATGCGGGGATTGATGGCCAAGCCAGATGGCTCGATCATCGAGACGCCGATTACCGCTAACTTCCGTGAAGGTCTGAACGTACTGCAGTACTTCATCTCGACTCACGGTGCGCGTAAAGGTCTTGCTGATACCGCATTGAAAACAGCGAACTCCGGTTACCTGACTCGCCGCTTGGTGGATGTCGCTCAGGATCTGGTTATCACTGAAGACGACTGTGGTACCGACCACGGCCTGTTGATGACGCCGGTTATTGAAGGTGGCGACATTATCGAAACCCTGGGTGACCGCGTACTTGGCCGTATTGTTGCCAAAGACGTGCTCAAGCCTGGTACAGACGACGTTGCTGTAGAAGCCGGTGTCATGCTCGATGAGAAGGGTGTTATCGAGCTTGAAGAGATGGGTATCGATGAAATCGAAGTTCGCTCGCCCATCACCTGTGACACCAAGCACGGCGTTTGCTCTATGTGCTACGGTCGTGACCTGGCCCGCGGACACCTTGTTAACCGCGGTGAGTCAGTCGGTGTTATTGCGGCGCAGTCGATCGGTGAGCCGGGTACCCAGCTGACCATGCGTACCTTCCACATTGGTGGTGCGGCATCGCGAGCAACCGCTGTCGACAATATTCAAGTTAAGCAGGACGGTAAAGCGCGTCTGCACAACCTGAAATTCGTTGAGCGTGAAGATGGCAACTTGGTTGCGGTAAGCCGCTCCGGTGAGCTGGCAATTACCGATCGCAGCGGCCGTGAGCGCGAGCGCTACAAGCTGCCTTACGGTGCCATCATTAAAGTTGCGGACCGCTCAGAGGTTAGCGCAGGCGATATCGTCGCGACCTGGGACCCACACACCCACCCCATCATTACTGAGGTGGCGGGTATTGTGAAAATGTCCGGTATGGAAGAAGGCATTACCGTTAAGCGTCAAACTGATGAACTCACTGGCCTGAGCAGTATCGCCGTGATGGAGCAGTCTGAGCGCCCCGCGGCGGGTAAAGACATGCGTCCGGCGGTCACCTTGGTCGATGCCAATGGCGAAGAGCTGTGTTTGGCGGGCACCAATGTGCCAGCACACTACTTCTTGACTGACCACGCGATTGTCAGCCTTGAGAATGGTGCTGAAGTGAAAGTTGGTGATGTTATTGCCAAGATTCCTCAGGAAAGCTCGAAAACGCGGGACATCACCGGTGGTCTGCCACGGGTTGCCGACCTATTCGAAGCGCGTAAGCCTAAAGAGCCTGCGATTCTTGCTGAGATCAGCGGTACCGTGTCTTTTGGTAAAGAAACCAAGGGCAAGCGTCGCCTGATCATCACCCCAGCTGACGGCAAGCCGCTGGCTGACGGTAGCGACCACTACGAAGTACTGATTCCCAAGTGGCGTCAGCTGACAGTGTTCGAGGGTGAGCAAGTTGAGAAAGGTGAAATTGTTTCGGAAGGTCCGCTGAGCCCTCACGACATTCTGCGCCTGAAGGGTGTGGAAGAGCTGGCGAAGTATATCGTTAACGAGATCCAAGACGTTTACCGTCTCCAGGGCGTTAAAATTAACGATAAACATATCGAAGTCATTAGCCGCCAGATGCTGCGCAAGGTCAACATTATGACCTCGGGCGACTCATCGTTCATTAAGGGCGAGCAGGTTGAATACGTGCGAGTTGCTGAAGAGAACGAGCGCCTCATTGCGGAAGGCAAAGTGCCTGCCAGCTTTGACCGCGAATTGCTCGGTATTACCAAAGCCTCCTTGGCAACAGAGTCGTTTATTTCTGCGGCATCGTTCCAGGAGACAACCCGTGTACTCACCGAGGCCGCGGTAACTGGCAAGCGCGATTATCTGCGCGGATTGAAAGAAAATGTGGTAGTTGGCCGTCTGATCCCGGCGGGAACAGGTTTGGCATACCATCGCGATCGCAAACTGAAGCGCGACGACACCAGCAGTTCTGTGTCGGCGCAGGAAGTAGAAGCGGCGCTGTCGGAAGCACTTAGCGACCAAAGCTAACTATTCCGGCTACTTGACGGGGGCGGGGCGCGTCTTTAGAATTCGCGCTCCGCTTTTTTTATATCGTCGGCGGATGCCGGCGTACGGTCGGTCAGCACATAAGGTGCTGGCCTTTAGTATTTGGAGTCTTATCAATGGCAACGATCAACCAGTTGGTTCGTCAGCCGAGAAAGCGCAAGACTGCTAAGAGTGACGTTCCTGCATTGCAGGCTTGCCCTCAGCGTCGTGGCGTTTGTACTCGTGTTTACACCACTACACCTAAGAAGCCGAACTCGGCGCTTCGTAAAGTGTGTCGTGTACGTTTGACTAACGGTTACGAAGTTTCATCTTACATCGGTGGTGAAGGCCACAACCTGCAGGAGCACAGTGTTGTGCTGATTCGCGGTGGCCGTGTTAAGGATTTGCCGGGTGTGCGTTACCACACTGTTCGCGGCAGCCTGGATACATCAGGTGTTAACGACCGTAAGCAAGGTCGTTCTAAGTACGGAACCAAGCGTCCTAAGTCTTAATTGATCGGACGTTTTTACATAGATTTGAGTAAGGCCAGGTCATCGCAATGGCGATCGTTGCCTGGATTACCCTGAAGAGAGAGTAGTAATCATGCCAAGAAGACGCGTTGCCGCTAAGCGGGAGATCCTGCCAGATCCGAAATTCGGAAATCTTACCCTGGCCAAGTTCATGAACCACGTTATGGTGAGTGGTAAAAAATCGGTTGCAGAGCGCATTGTCTATGGAGCTCTGGACCTGGTGCAGGAGCGTTTAAGCAAAGACCCCATCGAAGTATTCGACGAAGCGCTGGAAAATATTGCGCCAATGGTAGAGGTTAAGTCTCGCCGTGTCGGTGGTGCCACGTATCAGGTGCCGGTAGAAGTACGCCCAAGCCGTCGTACAGCATTGGCCATGCGTTGGTTGGTGGATTACTCACGTGGCCGTGGTGAGAAGTCCATGCGTCAGCGTTTGGCTGGTGAAATTATCGATGCATCTCAGGGCAAGGGCTCTGCAGTTAAGAAGCGTGAAGACGTGCATCGTATGGCTGAGGCTAACAAGGCGTTCTCCCACTTCCGTTTCTAATGATGGATTTGGCTTCAATCTGGGGAGTACATCGTGGCTCGTAAAACACCTATTTCAAGATACCGCAATATCGGTATCTGCGCTCACGTAGACGCCGGTAAGACGACGACTACCGAGCGCGTCCTGTTTTACACGGGGTTGTCTCATAAAATTGGCGAAGTTCATGATGGCGCTGCCACCATGGACTGGATGGAGCAGGAGCAAGAGCGGGGTATCACTATTACCTCGGCCGCGACTACCTGTTTTTGGGCGGGCATGCAGCAGCAGTTCGACCAGCATCGCGTCAACATTATCGATACCCCAGGGCACGTTGACTTTACCATTGAAGTGGAGCGCTCACTCCGCGTCCTTGATGGCGCGGTAGTGGTGCTGTGTGGCTCCTCCGGTGTTCAGCCTCAAACTGAGACCGTGTGGCGTCAGGCAAATAAATATGAAGTGCCGCGCATGGTGTTCGTCAACAAGATGGACCGCGCCGGCGCTGATTTTGAGCGTGTCGTCAGCCAGTTGCGAGAGCGATTGGGTGCGAATGCGGTGCCGATGCAAATGACCATCGGTGCAGAAGAAGATTTCAAAGGGGTTGTTGACCTGGTCAAAATGAAGGCGATCATCTGGAACGCCGAAGACCAGGGTATGACCTTTACTTACGAAGATATTCCCGCTGATCTGCAAGATCAGTGTGCAGAAATGCGTGAGTACATGGTGGAGGCTGCTGCCGAAGCCAACGAAGAGTTGATGGATAAGTACCTCGAAGGCGGTGAGCTGAGCGAGGAAGAAATTAAAGCGGGCATTCGCGCGCGCACATTGGCGAATGAAATTATCCCGGTATTTGGCGGCTCTGCCTTTAAAAACAAAGGCGTTCAAGCTGTTCTGGATGCGGTGATTGAGTACATGCCTTCGCCGGAAGAGGTTAAGGCGATCGAGGGTACGCTTGACGATAAAGCGGAAACCGTCGAAACGCGTGAGGCAGATGACAATGCGCCGTTCGCAGCGCTTGCCTTTAAAATCGCGACTGACCCCTTTGTTGGTACTCTGACCTTTTTCCGGGTTTATTCCGGCAAGTTGGAAAGTGGTACGGCCGTATTTAACTCGGTTAAGGGTAAGAAAGAGCGTGTGGGTCGGATGGTGCAAATGCACTCAAACGACCGTCAGGAAATCAAAGAAGTGCTGGCGGGCGATATCGCTGCCGCTATCGGCTTAAAGGACGTGACGACCGGGGATACGCTTTGCGATCCGGATAACGTGATCGTTCTGGAGCGAATGGAATTTCCTGAGCCGGTTATCTCCGTGGCCGTGGAGCCTCGCTCGAAGGCTGATCAGGAAAAGATGGGCATCGCGCTGGGTAAGCTTGCGCAAGAGGATCCGTCGTTTCGGGTTAAGACGGACGAGGAAACCGGGCAGACGATCATCTCTGGTATGGGCGAGCTGCATCTGGATATTCTTGTTGATCGCATGCGTCGTGAATTCAGTGTTGAGGCGAATATTGGTAAGCCCCAGGTGGCCTACCGCGAAGCCATTCGCAACAACTGTGAAATCGAAGGCAAGTTCGTTCGTCAATCCGGTGGTCGTGGTCAGTACGGTCACGTTTGGGTGCGTTTCGAGCCTGCCGAAGACGCCAATGCCGAAGGTCTCGAATTTGTGAACGAGATCGTCGGTGGTGTGGTACCGAAGGAGTATATTCCGGCGGTGCAAAAAGGGATTGAAGAGCAGATGCAGAACGGTGTGCTGGCGGGTTATCCGCTGTTGGGCCTTAAAGCGACGCTCTACGATGGCTCCTTCCACGATGTCGACTCCAATGAGATGGCGTTTAAAGTGGCGGCGTCGATGGCAACGAAAAAGCTGGCGCAGAGTGGTGGTGCCGTGCTGCTTGAGCCGGTAATGAAGGTTGAAGTGGTAACGCCGGAAGAAAATATGGGTGACGTGGTGGGTGATCTCAATCGCCGTCGCGGCATTATCTTGGGCATGGAAGAAAGCGTATCTGGAAAAGTTGTCAACGCGGAAGTGCCGTTGGCAGAAATGTTTGGCTACGCAACCGATCTGCGCAGTGCGACCCAGGGTCGCGCGACATTCACCATGGAGTTTGAGAAGTACTCCGAGGCACCGAAGAATGTCGCAGACGAAATTATTAGTAAAAACATGGGCTGATTCGCCAAAACTTTAGAACGAGGAAAAAATCGTGGCAAAGGAAAAATTTGAACGTAGTAAGCCCCACGTCAACGTGGGCACCATCGGTCACGTTGACCATGGTAAAACGACTCTGACTGCAGCGCTGACGCGCGTTTGTGCAGAAGTCTTCGGCGGTGAAGCCGTTGCATTCGACGGTATCGATAATGCGCCTGAAGAGCGTGAGCGTGGTATTACCATCGCTACCTCTCACGTAGAGTACGATTCAGACATTCGTCACTACGCACACGTCGACTGCCCAGGGCACGCTGACTACGTTAAAAACATGATCACTGGTGCCGCTCAGATGGACGGCGCGATCCTGGTATGTGGTGCGACTGACGGCCCAATGCCTCAGACTCGTGAGCACATCCTGCTGTCTCGTCAGGTTGGTGTACCCTACATCGTTGTCTTCCTGAACAAAGCCGACCTGCTGGCTGAAGACTGTGGCGGCGTAGGCAGCGAAGAGTACAACGAAATGCTCGAGCTGGTTGAAATGGAACTGCGTGAGCTGCTCGACACTTACGACTTCCCAGGCGACGACACGCCAATCATCGCGGGTTCTGCCCTGATGGCGCTGAACGGCGAAGACGACAACGAGCTGGGCACAACTGCTGTTGCTAAGCTGGTTAAAGCTCTGGATGAGTACATTCCTGAGCCCGAGCGTGCTATCGACCAGCCGTTCCTGATGCCAATCGAAGACGTATTCTCGATCTCTGGTCGCGGTACCGTAGTAACTGGTCGTATCGAGCGTGGTGTTCTGAACACTGGCGACGAGATCGAAATCGTTGGTATCAAAGACACCACCAAGACCACCTGTACTGGTGTTGAAATGTTCCGCAAGCTGCTCGACGAAGGTCGTGCTGGTGAGAACGTTGGTGTTCTGCTGCGTGGTACTAAGCGTGACGAAGTTGAGCGTGGCCAAGTATTGGCTAAGCCTGGCTCAATCACTCCGCACACTCGCTTCGAAGCCGAAGTGTACGTACTGAGCAAAGATGAAGGTGGTCGTCACACGCCATTCTTCAAAGGCTACCGTCCACAGTTCTACTTCCGTACCACAGACGTAACTGGTGCGTGTGAGCTGCCAGAAGGTACAGAAATGGTAATGCCTGGCGACAACGTGAAAATGGACGTGACATTGATTGCGCCTATCGCGATGGAAGAAGGTCTGCGTTTTGCAATCCGTGAAGGTGGCCGTACTGTCGGCGCCGGCGTGGTAGCGAAAATCGTAGAGTAATACTGACGCGCGGTGTTATTCGCGCAGCAGTGTGGGAGGGAGGCTTCGGCCTCCCTTTCTGGGTAACAATGGGTGCAATTGGCGCCCTAAAACGCGCGGCAGCGTCTTTAATTGCCTTTGTGTCGAATAGTTGTTGACACGGGGCGGTTAGGTCATTAATATGCCGCTTCTTTTTTCGGGTTGTCTCGGCCAGTTGGCGCCGATAGTGGCTCGAAGGTATTTCGGGATGGGAGTTTGATCAGGTGCAAAATCAACGGATTCGCATTCGTTTAAAAGCTTTTGATCACCGCCTTATCGATGCGTCTACGCAAGAGATCGTAGATACCGCTAAGCGCACTGGCGCGCAGGTTCGGGGTCCAATCCCGCTGCCTACTCGCAAAGAGCGTTATACGGTTCTGGTCTCTCCACATGTAAACAAGGATGCGCGAGATCAGTATGAGATCCGCACCCACAAGCGCATGTTGGATATCGTAGAGCCTACAGAAAAAACTGTAGACGCTTTGATGAAGCTAGATCTGGCGGCTGGTGTAGAAGTTCAAATTAGCCTCGGCTAATTAAAATTTACTGAATATATTCAGACCCGCTCAGGGGCTGGCCCTGGGTTGTGTAACGCGTGAGAGCGCGGCCGTAGAGGGTTAAGCCCCGTACACTGAGAGGTTGGAGCAATGACTATTGGTTTGGTCGGTCGTAAAAGCGGCATGACTCGCGTTTTTACTGACGACGGCGTATCTATTCCGGTAACGGTGATTGAGGTTGAGCCCAATCGCGTTACTCGTGTCAAAGCAGACGATGCTGACGGCTATCGCGCTATTCAAGTGACGGCTGGAGCTCGTAAGGCGTCACGTATTTCAAAAGCTGAAGCTGGGCACTTTGCTAAAGCAGGTGTTGAAGCTGGTCGCGGTCTTTGGGAGTTTCGCCTTGAAGAAGGTGATGAGGCTCCAGAGGTTGGTGCTGAGCTGACTGTTGCTACATTTGAAGCAGGTCAGAAAGTTGATGTTACTGGGCAGTCTAAAGGTAAGGGCTTCCAGGGTGGTGTTAAGCGTTGGAACTTCCATATGCAAGACGCTACTCACGGTAACTCATTGTCGCACCGTGCGCCGGGTTCTATCGGTCAATGTCAGACTCCTGGTCGCGTCTTCAAAGGTAAGAAGATGGCGGGTCACATGGGTGCTGAGCGTGTGACTGTTCAGACGCTGGAAGTTGTACGTGTCGATGCAGAGCGCAACTTGATTTTGATCAAGGGTGCGGTTCCCGGTGCGCCAGGTGGTGACGTGTTTGTACGTCCTGCTGTTAAAGCAAAAAAATCCTAGGGGGCTAAGCAGTGGAACTGAATATTGCGAAACCCGGTAACGGTGCAGCGGCTGGAACTATCCAGGTTTCCGATGTGGCCTTTGCTCGTGAGTTTAATGAAGACCTGGTTCATCAGGTTGTGACTGCCTATCTGGCTGGTGCTCGTCAGGGTACTCGTGCACAGAAAACCCGCTCCGAAGTGAGTGGTGGCGGCAAGAAGCCATGGCGTCAAAAGGGCACTGGCCGAGCGCGTGCTGGTACCATCCGCAGCCCGATTTGGACTGGCGGTGGTGTGACCTTTGCGGCGAAGCCTCAAGATCACAGTCAAAAAGTAAACCGCAAGATGTACCGCGCGGCTCTGCGTTCTATTTTGTCTGAGTTGGCTCGTCAGGAGCGTCTGGTTGTCGTTGAAGAGATGGCACTTGAAGCACCTAAGACCAAGCTGCTTGTTAAGTCGCTGGCTGAGCTGGATGTAAAAGGTGCGTTGATTGTTACTGAAGAAGTAACTGGCAATCTGTACCTGGCAGCGCGCAACCTTCACGACGTTGATGTTCGTGATGTGAACGGTGTCGATCCCGTTAGCTTGATCGGTTACGACAAAGTTGTGGTTACCGTTGCGGCATTGAAAAAGTTTGAGGAGATGTTGGGATGAATCAGGAGCGCATTTACAAAGTATTGCTCGGTCCTCACGTTTCTGAAAAAAGCGCAATGAGTGCTGAAGCGGGCAATCAGGTCGTTTTTCGTGTGCTGCCCAGCGCTACCAAGCTGGAAATCAAAAACGCAGTCGAAAAGCTGTTCAAGGTGGACGTTGTTGACGTGCGCACCGTGAACATGAAAGGCAAAGTTAAGCGTAACCGTTTTGGCCTGAGCAAAAAGCCAAACTGGAAGAAGGCTTATGTAAGCCTGGTGCAGGGTCAAGATATCGACTTTGCAGTCGCTGAATAAGTCTGGAGCTGAGTTAAATGGCAATTGTAAAAAGTAAACCGACCTCTCCCGGACGCCGTCACGTCGTTCGAGTGGTTAATGCAGAGCTGCACAAAGGCGCTCCGCATAAGGCCTTGCTTGAGAGTCAGTCGCGCAATGGTGGTCGTAACAACAACGGGCGTATCACAACTCGCCACGTTGGTGGTGGTCACAAGCAGCACTACCGTATTATCGATTTTAAGCGCAACAAAGATGGCATTCCTGCTGTTGTTGAGCGTTTGGAATATGACCCTAACCGTACTGCGTATATTGCACTGCTTAAGTACGCGGACGGTGAGCGTCGCTATGTGATTGCACCTAAAGGTGTTGCCGCAGGTGATGAAGTGCTCTCAGGTGAGTCAGCACCGATCAAGCCCGGTAACGCGCTGCCGCTGCGTAATATTCCAGTTGGTAGCACAATTCACTGCATCGAGATGAAGCCTGGTAAAGGTGCTCAGATCGCTCGTAGTGCGGGTGCATCAGTGCAGTTGGTTGCACGTGAAGGCCAATATGCCACTGTGCGTTTGCGCAGCGGCGAAATGCGCAAGATTCTTGCTGAGTGCCGCGCCACATTGGGCGAGGTGTCAAACAGCGAGCACAGCCTGCGTAAGTTGGGTAAAGCCGGTGCGGCGCGTTGGCGTGGTGTTCGTCCTACCGTTCGCGGTGTGGCTATGAACCCCGTTGATCACCCACATGGTGGTGGTGAAGGTCGTACCTCTGGTGGTCGTCATCCTGTAACTCCTTGGGGTGTTCCGACTAAAGGGTATAAGACCCGTAAAAATAAGCGTACAGATAAGCTGATTGTGCGTGATCGCAGAAAATAAGCGCAGTCAGAGTAAAGAGGATTAGCTTGTGCCACGTTCATTGAAGAAAGGACCGTTTATCGATCTTCATCTTTTGAAGAAGGTAGAGACAGCGGTTGAGAAAAACGATCGTCGTCCGATCAAGACCTGGTCGCGTCGTTCTATGATTCTCCCCGAGATGGTTGGTTTAACCATCGCGGTACACAACGGTCGTCAACATGTTCCGGTGATGGTTACCGAGGATATGGTTGGGCACAAATTGGGTGAATTCGCCGCGACTCGCACCTACAAGGGGCACGTGGCTGATAAAAAGGCCAAGCGTTAAGCTTGGGCTGGGAGAGGCATAAACGATGGAAGTAGCGGCACGTTTAAAAGGCGCACGTATCTCCGCCCAGAAGGCCCGTTTGGTTGCTGACCAGATTCGCGGCAAGGGTGTAGAAGAAGCGCTGGATTTGTTGACGTTTAGCTCCAAAAAGGCAGCCGGCATCATTAAGAAGGTGCTGAACTCTGCAATCGCCAACGCCGAGCACAACGAAGGTGCTGATGTTGATGAGTTGCGAGTTTCGACAATCTTTGTCGACGAGGGTATGACGATGAAGCGTCTGCGCCCCCGTGCAAAAGGCCGGGCCGATCGCATCTTGAAGCGGTCTTGTCATATCACGATTAAAGTAGCCGACGGCGAAGGTTAGTAGGAGAGACCAAATGGGTCAGAAAGTACACCCGACCGGCATCCGGCTCGGAATTGTAAAAGATCACAACTCTGTCTGGTATGCAGGCAGCAAACAGTACGCACAACAGCTGGTGACTGACATCCAAGTTCGCGAGTACTTGGAAGAGAAGTTGGCGCACGCTTCTGTTAGCCGCATTGTGATCGAGCGTCCGGCACAAACCGCACGCATTACTATTCACACTGCACGCCCTGGCATTGTTATTGGCAAAAAGGGTGAAGACGTTGAGAAGCTGCGCAAAGAGCTCAGCAAGCGCATGTCTGTACCCGTGCACATTAACATTGAAGAGGTTCGCAAGCCGGATCTTGATGCGAAGCTGGTTGCACAGAATGTTGCACAGCAGCTTGAGCGCCGCGTTATGTTCCGTCGCGCGATGAAGCGTGTGGTACAGAATGCAATGCGCCAAGGCGCGGAAGGCATCAAAGTACAAGTTAGTGGCCGTGTTGGTGGTGCTGAGATCGCACGTACTGAGTGGTACCGGGAAGGTCGTGTACCTCTCCACACTCTGCGCGCAGATATCGACTACGCCACATACGAGGCAGCGACTACCTACGGCATCATCGGTGTCAAGGTCTGGATCTTCAAGGGTGAAATCCTGGGGAACAGAAACGAAGCAGTCGAAGCCAAGGCTAAGAAAGGTTCAGAGTAAGGGTTACGCACATGTTACAGCCGAAGCGCACAAAGTTTCGCAAGGTACAGAAGGGCCGCAATCGCGGTCTGGCAGAACGCGGCAGCCGGGTCAGCTTTGGTGATTTCGGCCTGAAAGCAGTCGGACGCGGTCGTATCACCGCTCGCCAGATCGAGGCAGCTCGTCGTGCCATGACTCGTCACATTAAACGTGGCGGTAAAATCTGGATCCGCGTTTTCCCGGATAAGCCAATTACTGAGAAGCCTCTCGAGGTTCGTCAAGGTAAAGGTAAGGGTAACGTTGAATATTGGGTTGCCCAAATTCAACCCGGTAAAGTGCTGTATGAAGTAGAAGGTGTGCCCGAAGAGCTGGCGCGTGAAGCCTTTGCACTGGCAGCAGCTAAGATTCCGGTAGCAACCCAATTTGTTAAGCGGGTGGTGATGTAATGAACGCTATTGAATTACGCGAAAAGTCAGTAGACGAGCTCAATGCCCAGCTGCTGAAGTTGCTCGAAGAGCAATTCAAGCTGCGCATGCAGAAAAGTACCGGCCAGTTGGCGCAGACGCATCTGCTGAAGCAGACCCGTCAAGAAATCGCGCGCATTAAGACTGTGCTCCAGGAAAAGGCAGGTAATTAAAATGTCAGAAGCAGCAAAGAGCGCTCGTACCGCCACCGGTAAGGTAGTTAGCGACAAGATGGATAAAACCATCACTGTACTGGTAGAGCGTCGTGTGAAACACCCAATCTACGGTAAGTACTTGACCCGTTCTTCTAAAGTCCACGCTCATGATGAGAATAATGAGTGCAAGACTGGAGACGTGGTAACAGTTTGTGAGACGCGTCCGCTGTCTAAGAGTAAGTCATGGACTTTGCTGCGCGTTGAAGAGACGGCTAAGCAGATTTAATTTGGCCGGCGGCCTGTGTTCAATGGCTTGATGCACAGTTGACTGCTTTGGAGTAAGAAATGATTCAAACAGAAAGCTATTTGGAAGTTGCAGATAACAGTGGCGCGCGTCGCGTTATGTGCATCAAAGTGCTTGGCGGCTCACACCGTCGTTACGCTCGTGTCGGCGATCTGATCAAAGTCACTGTCAAAGAGGCAATTCCTCGCGGCAAAGTGAAAAAAGGTCAGGTAATGACAGCGGTCGTAGTTCGCACCAAGAAAGGCGTTCGTCGCGGCGATGGTTCGCTGATTAAGTTCGACGACAATGCAGCAGTACTGCTGAACGCCAGTTTGGCTCCTATCGGCACGCGTATTTTTGGGCCGGTGACGCGAGAGCTGCGTGGTGAGAAGTTCATGAAGATTATCTCTCTGGCACCTGAAGTACTGTAATTGGTTCGCTGAAGAGAAGACTGAGGTCAGCATAATGCGCAAGATTAAACGTGAAGACGAAGTTATCGTCTTAACCGGTAAAGACAAAGGCAAGCGCGGCAAGGTACAGAAAGTACTGGACGAAAATCGCGTGCTGGTCTCCGGCATCAATATGATCAAGAAGCACCAACGTCCAAACCCACAGCTGGGTGTGGCCGGCGGTATCGTTGAGAAAGAGGCGCCTATCCAGGTGTCGAACGTCGCGATTTATAATCCGTCTTCGAATAAAGCGGATCGGGTGGGCTTCAAAGTTGCTGAAGACGGCACTAAGACCCGCGTATTTAAATCCAGCGGCGAAGCGATCGACGCGTAGGGGTTATTAGAAAATGGCACGATTAAGCGAACTGTATAACAACGAGTTGCGCGCCAAGCTTATTGAAGAGCTGGGTCTCGCTAACGCGATGGAAGTTCCCCGTATTACCAAGATCACTCTGAACATGGGTGTGGGTGAAGCCGCGGGCGACAAGAAAGTATTGGAAGCTGCTCTGGCTGACCTTGAGAAAATCAGCGGTCAAAAGCCTGTGGTAACCAAAGCGCGTAAATCAATTGCGGGCTTTAAAATTCGTGACGGTTGGCCGATTGGCTGTAAAGTCACGCTGCGCCGTGAGCGTATGTATGAATTTCTGGATCGCTTGATCTCTGTTGCTATCCCACGTGTACGTGACTTCCGTGGTATCAGCCCTAAGTCATTTGACGGTCGCGGTAACTTTGCGATGGGTGTGACTGAGCAGATCATTTTCCCGGAAATTGATTACGATAAAGTCGATACCCTACGTGGCTTGGATATTACTATCACCACGTCAGCGCGTAACGATGATGAAGGTCGAGCGTTGTTGAAAGCGTTCAACTTCCCGTTCAAAGCTTAAGGGGTTAGGGATATGGCAAAGCAGTCAATGAAAGCGCGCGAAGTAAAACGTGCTCGCGCAGTCGCCAAATACGCCGCTAAGCGTGCTGAACTTAAGGCTATTATCGCCAGCGTTGACGCAAGCGATGAAGAAAAGTGGGACGCCCAGGTTAAGCTGCAGAAGCTGCCGCGTGATGCGAGCCCTGTTCGTCAGCGCCGTCGTTGCCAGGTAACTGGTCGCCCTCACGGTGTTTACCGCAAGTTCGGCCTGTGCCGTAACCAACTGCGCCAAGCTGCGATGCGTGGCGATGTGCCTGGTCTGGTTAAGGCCAGCTGGTAAGATTGAGAATTTTGCTGTCGCGCGATAACGCGGCGATAAATGGGAGCAAAACATGAGCATGCAAGATCCTTTAGCGGATATGCTGACCCGCATCCGCAACGCTCAGATGGCTGGGAAGACTGAGGTTCAAATGCCTTCTTCTAAGCTGAAAAAGGCGGTAGCCAATGTACTTGAGCAGGAAGGCTACATCGCCGGTTCTCGTGTAGACGATAACGCTGGTAAAGCCACTCTGAGCATCGAGCTGAAATATTTTCAAGGTAAACCGGTTATCGCTGAAATTCAGCGTGTTAGCCGCCCAGGTCTGCGCGCTTATGCGGGTAAAGAAGATCTTCCGGAAGTACGTGCCGGACTGGGTATTGCCATTGTCTCCACCAGCCGTGGTGTGATGACAGACCGCGCTGCACGTGCAGCGGGTGTTGGTGGCGAAGTGCTCTGCACTGTTTTCTAAATCGACGGTTAGAAGAGTTTTCTAAAATGTCCAGAGTAGCGAAAAGTCCAGTGGCTCTCCCAAAAGGGGTTGAAGTCACACTCGGCGCCGACAGCATTGCGGTTAAAGGCAAGAATGGCAACATGTCCATGCCGCTGCACGAGTCCGTCGAAGTTAAACAAGAAGATGGTCAGCTTGTATTTGCTGCCCGTGAAGGTGCAAAAAATGGTTGGGCAATGGCGGGAACCACTCGCGCCTTGGCCAACAACATGGTGATCGGCGTCAGCGAAGGTTTTCAGCGTAAGTTGATCCTGAACGGTGTTGGTTATCGTGCCAAAGCAAGCGGTAAGTCTGTCAATTTGGTGCTGGGTTTCTCCCACCCCATTGACTACGATTTGCCCGAAGGGGTTAAAGCAGAAACTCCCTCTCAGACGGAAATTGTTCTGACAGGTAGTGATAAGCAGGTTCTCGGCAAGGTTGCCGCGGAAATCCGCGCCTTCCGTCCGCCCGAGCCCTATAAAGGTAAAGGTGTTCGCTACGAAGACGAAGTTGTTCGTCGTAAAGAAGCGAAGAAAAAGTAAAGGCTAGCATATGAGCGATAAGAAAGTTTCAAGATTACGTCGTGCACGCCGAGCTCGCGCTAAAATGCGCGAACTGCGAGCGGTTCGTCTGTGCATTCATCGCACTCCGCGCCATATGTATGCGCAACTGATTGCAGCAGAAGGTGATCGCGTTCTTGCCAGTGCTTCGACACTGGACAAAGAGTTGCGTAGCGCATCAAGTGGCAATATCGGTGCAGCGGCTGGCGTTGGCAAGCTGATTGCAGACCGTGCTAAGGCTGCGGGTGTAACAAAGGTCGCTTTTGATCGCAGTGGATTCCGTTTCCACGGTCGAGTCAAGGCGCTGGCAGATGCTGCCCGTGAAGGCGGATTGGAATTCTAAGGTTTAGGCGATGGCGTACAACGAGCAGAAAGACAAAGCAAACACAGAAGGCCTCCAGGAAAAACTGGTTCAGGTTAACCGTGTTGCCAAAGTGGTCAAGGGCGGTCGTATTTTCAGTTTCACCGCGCTGACCGTGGTAGGTGACGGCAACGGCAAAGTGGGTTTCGGCCGCGGCAAGGCTCGTGAAGTGCCTGTCGCCATCCAGAAGGCAATGGAAGCGGCTCGCCGCAACATGGTCCAGGTGGATATCAAGGGCGATACCCTGCAATACGCAGTAAAAGGTGTTCATGGGGCCTCTAAGGTCTACATGCAGCCGGCGTCAGAAGGTACTGGTGTTATCGCCGGTGGTGCGATGCGTTCTGTGCTTGAAATTGCGGGTGTACACAACGTACTCGCCAAGTGCTATGGGTCTACCAACCCGGTAAACGTAGTGCGTGCAACAATTAAGGCACTGCAAAGTATCTCTTCTCCTGAAGAAGTCGCAGCGAAGCGCGGCAAATCGGTAGAAGATATCCTGGGCTAAAAAAGGGGCAGGATTCATTATGAGCAAGATTAAAGTTACACAGGTCCGCTCAGTAGCGGGCCGATTGAAGGCTCACAAAGCCTGCGTTGCGGGCCTGGGTCTGCGTCGCATTGGTCACACTGTCGAAGTGGAAGACACTCCTTCAGTACGTGGCATGATCAATAAAGTTAACTATCTGATTCGTGTTGAGGGTTAAAAAATGAGCGAGTTGCGTTTAAACACGCTGAGCCCCGCCCCAGGTCGTGTTAAAGACGGCAAGCGGGTTGGACGCGGTATCGGTAGCGGCTTGGGTAAAACTGCGGGTCGTGGCCACAAAGGTCTGAAGTCTCGTTCAGGCGGTAGCGTACGTCCCGGTTTCGAAGGCGGCCAAATGCCTTTGCAGAAACGCCTGCCGAAGTATGGTTTTACTTCTCGCATGGCCTCTGTAACCGCACAGATTCGTACTTCTGAGCTGAATGCTGTTGGCGAAGATGTTGTCGATCTGGATGCGTTGAAGCGTGCCGACCTGGTGTCAAACAACATTGAGAGAGCGAAAGTCTTTCTCTCTGGTGATGTGACCAAGGCTGTTACAGTTAAAGGTTTGGCTGTGACTAAAGGCGCCCGCGAAGCTATCGAAAAAGCTGGCGGCAAAGTCGAAGAATAGGGAACTATAACCCATGGCGAAATCCAGTCCTTTGACAACTGGAAAGCAGTCCGGACTAGGCGAGCTTATGGCTCGCCTTCGTTTTCTGTTGTTGGCGATAATTGTCTATCGCATCGGCACCCACATTCCGGTGCCCGGCATCAACCCGGATCAACTCGCCGCCCTGTTTAATCAAAATCAGGGTACGGTTCTTGGCCTGTTTAATATGTTCTCTGGTGGTGCACTAGAGCGCATGAGTATTCTGGCTTTGGGTATCATGCCTTACATTTCTGCATCCATTATTATGCAGCTAATGTCCGCCGTGAGCCCGCAGCTGGAAGCCCTTAAGAAGGAAGGTGAAGCCGGCCGCAGACAAATTAGTCAGTACACCCGCTATTTGACGGTGGTGTTGGCCTTATTGCAAGCGACAGGTATGACGGTTGGCCTGGCTAACCAGGGCCTCGCCTTTAATGCGGATATCAGCTTTTACTTCACCGCGGTGGTTTCTCTGGTAACGGGCGCTGTCTTCATGATGTGGCTCGGCGAGCAAGTCACCGAGCGAGGTATCGGTAACGGTATTTCTATGCTGATTTTCGCCGGTATTGTTGCAGGGCTGCCTTCGGCTGTTGGGCAATCTTTAGAGCAGGCTCGTCAAGGCGAGTTGAACGTACTGGTATTGCTGGCGATTTTGGTTCTGGCAGTTGCGGTAATCTACTTGGTGGTCTTCATTGAGCGTGGCCAGCGCCGCATCACGGTGAACTACGCCAAGCAGCAACGCGGCAACCGGATGTATCAGGCTCAGTCAAGTCATTTGCCTCTTAAGGTGAACATGGCCGGTGTTATACCTGCTATTTTCGCGTCCTCGATTCTGCTGTTCCCTGCGTCTATCGCGCAGTGGGTAGGACAAAGTAATGAGGGTATGGAGTGGCTGCAAGAGTTGGCATTGGCTATTGGCCCAGGTCAACCACTCAATATCATTCTATTTACAGCCTTGATTGTCTTCTTCTGCTTCTTCTACACCGCGTTGATGTTTAACCCGGATGAAGTAGCGGATAACTTGAAGCGTTCAGGTGCTTTTTTGCCAGGTATTCGCCCTGGTAAGCAGACGGCAAGTTACATTGATGATGTGCTTACTCGCCTGACAATGTTTGGTTCGCTATATATCGCCGGTGTCTGCCTGCTGCCACAGTTTTTGGTAGTTATGTGGAACGTTCCGTTCTATCTGGGTGGTACATCTCTGCTGATCGTAGTGGTCGTGGTTATGGACTTCATGGCACAAGTACAGTCGCACATGATGTCTCACCAATACGACTCGGTGATGAAAAAAGCTAACCTGAAAAATTACGGTAGCGGCGCCCGCTAATCGCGGCGCAGCAATTTGTTTGGAGTGTCGTCATGAAAGTTCGTGCATCGGTAAAGAAAATTTGCCGCAACTGCAAAATCGTTCGTCGCAAAGGTGTTGTTCGCGTTATCTGTAGCGCAGAGCCACGTCATAAGCAGCGGCAGGGCTGAGCAAAATTTGGTCGCTGGGCTTGAAACCCGGCCCGGTTGTAGATAGACTACGGCGCCTTTCGCGCGGGGTCTGTTCATCTGGCCAGATTTTGTCAAGCGTTAAAAGTTAAAGCTTTAATTGGAGTAATCTGAATGGCTCGTATTGCGGGTGTTAACATACCAGATAACAAGCATGCCGTTATTTCGTTGACTTATATCTACGGAATTGGTCGCACAACTGCTAAAAAATTGTGCGCGGGCAACAACATTGCGGAAGACGCGAAAATCGCTGACCTGACTGAAGAGCAGCTCGATTCACTGCGTAACGCAATTGCCAAAATGACGGTAGAAGGCGATCTGCGCCGCGAAGTATCTATGAACATCAAGCGTCTGCTGGACCTTGGCTGTTTCCGTGGTCTGCGTCACCGTAAGGGTCTTCCCCTGCGTGGTCAGCGTACGAAAACTAACGCGCGTACTCGCAAGGGTCCACGTAAGCCGATTCGCAAGTAATTGCGAAGCAGCAAAGCGCCTTTAGTGTAGCTACACCACTAGTGTAGTGTTGATATTAGAAGCAGGAAGTAAACATGGCTAAACCAGGCAAGCAAGCGCCTCGCAAGAAGGTCAAAAAGACCGTTGTCGATGGCGTCGCGCATATTCATGCGTCATTCAACAACACCATTATCACCATTACAGACCGCCAGGGAAACACTCTGAGCTGGGCAACAGCTGGTGGTAGTGGTTTCCGCGGTTCGCGTAAAAGCACCCCCTTTGCGGCACAGGTTGCAGCAGAGCGCGCGGGTAATGCTGCGAAAGACTACGGTCTTAAAAATCTTGACGTGGAAGTTAAAGGTCCCGGACCTGGCCGTGAGTCGGCTGTTCGCGCTTTGAACAACTGCGGCTACAAGATCACCAACATCACAGACGTGACGCCCATCCCCCATAATGGTTGCCGTCCTCCCAAGAAACGTCGCGTGTAATTAACAGTTGAGGAATAGTTAACATGGCTAGATATTTAGGCCCGAGCTGTAAATTAGCAAGACGGGAAGGCACTGACCTGTTTTTGAAGAGTGGCGTTCGTCCTCTGGATTCTAAGTGCAAAGCCGAAAACGCTCCCGGTATGCACGGTGCGCGTCGCGGACGTTTGTCCGACTACGGCGTTCAGCTTCGCGAAAAGCAAAAAGTTCGTCGTATGTACGGTGTTCTGGAAAAGCAATTCCGTAGCTACTACAAGAAAGCGGCAAGCAAGAAGGGCGCAACTGGTGAAAACCTGCTGCAATACCTCGAAGGCCGTTTGGACAATGTTGTATACCGTATTGGTTTCGGTTCTACTCGTGCCGAAGCGCGTCAGTTGGTATCACATAAAGGTATCCTCGTTAATGGCCAGACCGTTAACGTACCGTCTTATCAGGTTCAGCCTGGTGACGTGATTAGCCTGCGTGAAAAAGCGAAGAAGCAACTTCGTGTTCAGTCCGCACTTGCACTTGCAGCACAGCGCGGCGACGTGTCTTGGATTGATGTAAACAGCGACAAAATGGAAGCCGTTTACAAAAATGCACCAGACCGTAGCGACTTGTCTTCAGAGATCAATGAACAGCTGATCGTTGAGCTTTACTCGAAGTAAGTTATTTCCGGACATTCTCACTACAGGTGATCTATGCAAAGTGCAGTGAATGAATTTTTAACACCGCGAGTGATCCAGGTTGAAGAGCAGGGTCAAACTCGCGCGAAAGTCACCTTGGAGCCGCTTGAGCGTGGTTTTGGGCATACCCTGGGTAACGCCTTGCGCCGTATTTTGCTGTCTTCAATGCCTGGTTGTGCGGTGACCGAAGCTGAAATCGACGGTGTGTTGCACGAATACAGCGCAATGGAAGGTGTTCAGGAAGACGTTATCGAAATCCTGCTTAACCTGAAAGAAGTGGCGGTGATTCTTCATGGTAAAGACCAAGCTGTATTAACACTCAGCAAAAAAGGCGAAGGCCCGGTAACTGCTGGTGATATTCAGACTGACCATGAAGTTGAAATCGTCAACCAGGATCACGTCATCGCCAACCTGAATTCTGGTGGCGAGCTGAATATGCGCCTCACGGTTGCTCGCGGTCGTGGCTATGTCCCCGCCGACGTTCGCAACGGTGGCGAGGAAGAGACACGCTCTATCGGTCGTTTGCAGTTGGATGCTAGCTACAGCCCAATCAGCCGCGTTAGCTACGTTGTAGAAAATGCGCGGGTAGAGCAGCGCACCGACCTCGACAAGTTGGTACTGGATCTCGAAACCAACGGCACCATTGATCCTGAAGAGGCGATCCGTCGCGCGGCGACTATTCTTCAGCAGCAGCTGGCGGTGTTCGTTGATCTTGAAAGCGAAGGTGAGAAAGAGCCCTCGCGTGAAGAGAACGAAGTCGATCCTATCCTGCTTCGCCCTGTCGACGATCTCGAGTTGACCGTGCGCAGTGCGAACTGTCTGAAAGCTGAAAATATTTACTACATCGGTGACCTGGTACAGCGTACCGAAGTTGAGCTTCTGAAAACGCCGAACCTCGGCAAGAAGTCTCTGACTGAGATCAAAGATGTATTGGCTTCTCGTGGCTTGTCTTTGGGCTTGCGCCTGGACAATTGGCCACCAGCTAGCCTGAGAAACGACGACCGGGTTCTTGCGTAAGCATTGAACCGAAGATTATTTTGCTGAGATAGCAACGTTTATTAAAGGAAAAAGCCATGCGTCATCGTCATAGCGGCCGTCAATTGAACCGCAATAGCTCGCATCGCAAAGCGATGTTTCGCAATATGACGGCTTCATTGGTAGAGCACGAATTGATTAAAACGACTCTGCCTAAAGCCAAGGAACTTCGCCGTCACGCGGAGCCACTGATTACTCTCGCAAAAACAGATAGTGTTGCAAACCGCCGTTTGGCCTTTGCGCGTCTGCGTAGCGACGAGGCAGTGGGTAAGTTGTTCAACGAGCTTGGCCCGCGTTACGCGGCTCGCCCAGGCGGTTACATTCGCATTATGAAGTGTGGTCTGCGTACTGGCGACAAAGCTCCTATGGCTTACGTCGAGCTAGTTGATCGCCCAGTTGCGGATGAGATCGAAGACGACGAAGAGTAAGCTCTTCGCTGTTTCGACAGCATAAAAAATGCCGGCTATGCCGGCTTTTTTTATGCCTGTTGATTAGTAATAGCTTGCCGTATTACTTGAGCATGGGTTTTAAAAAGCGCCCGGTGTGGGACGCGGCAACTTGTGCAAGTGTTTCAGGGCTTCCCTCGGCGATGATTTGACCGCCACCGCTGCCGCCTTCGGGCCCCAGATCAACAAGCCAGTCGGCGGTCTTAATAACATCGAGATTGTGCTCGATGACCACCACGGTGTTACCGTGGTCACGCAGCCGGTGGAGTACCGTCAATAGCAGTTGAATGTCCTCGAAGTGCAGGCCGGTGGTTGGCTCATCGAGAATGTAAAGGGTTTTGCCGGTGTCGCGCTTGGAGAGTTCTTTGGCAAGCTTTACCCGCTGCGCTTCACCACCCGACAGGGTTGTTGCCGCCTGGCCCAGGCGAATATAGCTCAGGCCGACGTCCATTAGCGTTTGAAGCTTTTTCGCAATAGCTGGCACATTTTCGAAGAAGCTGTTGGCGTCTTCGACGGTCATCTCCAGCACTTCGTGGATGTTTTTTCCTTTATATAAAATGTCGAGTGTCTCGCGATTATAGCGTTTGCCCTGGCAAACCTCGCAGGCGACGTAGATGTCTGGCAGGAAATGCATCTCCACCTTAGTAACCCCGTCACCTTGGCAGGCTTCGCAGCGGCCGCCCTTGACGTTAAAGCTAAAGCGGCCAACTTTGTAGCCTCTGGATCGTGCCTCCTGAGTGCCGGCGAAAAGCTCTCGGATGGGGGTAAAGATTCCGGTATAGGTCGCCGGATTGGAGCGAGGGGTTCGGCCTATTGGGCTCTGGTCGATGTCGATGCATTTATCGACGAGATCCAAGCCCTTGATGTCGCTATATGGTGCGGGTTTCAGCGTGGTGGCGCCGTTCAACACAGTCGCAGCAATCGGGTACAGGGTGTGGTTGATCAGCGTTGATTTCCCTGAGCCTGAGACACCGGTAATGCAGGTCATCAAGCCCAGGGGGATATGCAAGTCGACGTCTTGGAGGTTGTTGCCTATGGCGCCTTCTAGGTGAATGTAGCGTTCGGGATCCGGTTGGTGGCGCGCTGTGGGGATCGCGATACAGCGTTTCCCGGACAAATAATCGCCAGTAAGGGATTGCTCACTGCTTAGTATGTCGTCCAAGCTTCCCTCTGCCACGACTTGGCCACCGTGAACACCTGCCCCGGGGCCGATATCAATAATGTGGTCGGCAGTGCGTATCGCGTCTTCATCATGTTCAACAACAATGACGGTATTTCCGATATCGCGCAGGTGGCGCAGGGTGTTGAGAAGTCGTTCGTTGTCGCGTTGGTGCAGGCCTATCGACGGTTCATCCAGGATATACATCACGCCTACGAGGCCTGCGCCGATCTGGCTGGCGAGACGGATGCGCTGTGCCTCACCCCCTGAAAGGGTATCGGCACTGCGGTCGAGGCTCAGGTAATTCAGGCCAACATCCACCAGAAAGCGCAGGCGGTCGTTGATCTCTTTCAATATTTTTTCAGCTATTTGCGCCCGGCGACCGCTCAACGCTAAATTTTCGAAATACTGTTTGGCGGCGCCCACCGGCATCGAGGCAATATCGGGCAGCGTTTGCTCTTCGATAAAGACATGCCTAGCTTCCTTGCGCAGTCGCGTGCCCTGACAGTCCGGGCACGCGTGAGTGCTCAGGAATTTACTCAGGTCTTCGCGTACAGTCTGCGACTCGGTGTCTCGATAGCGGCGTTCCATATTGGGAATAACGCCTTCGAAGCGGTGCTTGCGTTGGAAGCTGTCGCCGCGATCATTGATATAGGTAAAGCTGATCTCCTCGTCACCGCTGCCGTGCAAAATGCGCTGCTTATTTGCTTTGCTCAGGGATTCGAATGGCGCGTCAATGTCGAAATCGTAGTGTTCGGCCAGTGACTTCAACATATGAAAATAATAAACGCTGCGCCGATCCCAGCCGCGGATCGCCCCCGTGGAGAGGCTGGCCTCGGGATGCTGCACAATGCGTGACTCATCAAAGAATTGTCTAACGCCGAGTCCGTCGCAGCTGCCACATGCTCCAAGCGGGCTGTTGAAGGAAAACAGTCTGGGCTCTAATTCGCTTAAGCTATAGCCACAGTGAGGGCAGGCAAATTTAGCGGAAAAGCTAAGCTCTGCTTTGCTTGGGTCATCCATGTCGGCAACGCTGGCAATGCCGTCGGTGAGCTCCAGGGCGGTCTCGAAAGACTCGGCCAGACGTTGGGCTAAATCGCTGCGCACTTTGAAGCGGTCGACGACCACGTCTATGGAATGTTTCTTTTTCTTATCGAGCGTGGGGGCGTCATCCAAATCGACGACGATGCCGTCGATACGCGCACGCACGAAACCCTGGCTGCGCAGTTTGTCTAGCACATGAAGGTGTTCGCCTTTGCGGTTTTTGATCACCGGGGCGAGCATCATCATCTTACTGCCCTCGGGGAGAGATAAAACCGTGTCGACCATTTGGCTCACCGTCTGTGCGGCCAGTGGCGCGTCGTGATCGGGGCAGCGCGGTTCGCCGGCGCGGGCAAACAGCAGGCGCAAGTAGTCGTAGATCTCGGTGATGGTGCCCACGGTCGAGCGCGGGTTGTGAGAGGTCGACTTTTGCTCAATAGAAATGGCTGGCGACAAACCGTCGATGTGGTCGACATCGGGCTTTTCCATCATGGACAGGAACTGCCGTGCATAGGTCGACAGCGACTCAACGTAGCGCCGCTGACCTTCAGCGTACAGCGTGTCAAAGGCTAGGGACGATTTGCCAGAGCCAGACAAGCCGGTGATGACAACCAGCTTGTCACGGGGAATCTCCAGGTCGATATTCTTCAGATTGTGGGTGCGAGCACCGCGAACGATAATCCGATCCATTACAAACCCCGATAAAACAAACCCAACATTATACGGGGCGGAATCAAGGCGGCGCAAAGGCCAACTGGTTTTTTAGGGGGCGGCAAACTGGTAGACTACTGGCGGTTACTTCATTGATCACCGCTCGGGAATTTTCCGCACTTGAACTCCTCCATGTCTGCGCTGGAGCGTCGCGCTGTTGCAGCGTTGGCCTGTTTATACGTATTCCGCATGCTCGGCTTGTTTATGCTGCTGCCGGTTTTACCTCTCTATGCTGCGGACTACGCTTTTAGCACACCGGTTTTGGTTGGTCTTGCGCTGGGTATCTATGGCCTCGGGCAGGCTGTGCTGCAAATTCCGCTCGGTATGCTGTCGGACAGGATTGGTCGCAAGCCGGTTATTGTGGCGGGCTTGCTGTTGTTTGCCGCTGGCGGTGTGCTTGCAGCATCTGCTGAATCGATATTTACGGTGATATTTGGTCGGCTTATGCAGGGGGCGGGGGCAATAGCCAGCACGCTTACGGCGACCGTTGCCGACTTAACGCGAGAGCAGCACCGCAGTAAGGCGATGGCCGCCATCGGTGTCAGCATTGGGGTTTCCTTCGCGGTAGCAATGGTGGTTGGCCCCGGCGTTGCGGCCAGCTTTGGTGTTCCGGCGTTATTCTTGTTGACCTCGGCGCTCGCCATACTCGGCGTGGTGGTGGCCGTCTTTGTGGTGCCGTCCTCGCGCATCCAGTCTCGCGACCCGAGCGCCCGACCACTGGCAAGCTTGTTGTTGCGCTGTATTCGCAGTCCGTCTTTGATGCGTTTGAATGTGGGGGTTTTCGTCCTGCATATGGCCATGATGGCACTATTTTTGGTGTTGCCAGCCCGCCTTACCGAGCTGGGGCTGGCGCCTGCCGAGCATTGGATGGTGTACTTGCCTGTTATGGCCGCCGCGTTTGTGTTGATGGTTCCGGCATTAATTGTTGCCGAGAAGAAGTCATGGCAGGCGCTGATTTTGCGCCTTGCGATCGCCCTCTTGGCGGGGGTATTGCTGCTCGCGTCGGTATTACCGTTCTCATTGGTTTCGGTCTTGGCAGTGTTGCTGCTGTTCTTTACGGCTTTTAACTACCTCGAAGCATCGTTACCTGCGTTGTTGAGTCGCAGCGTATATGCGGGGGGCAAGGGCACGGCGATGGGCGTTTTTGCCAGCTTCCAATTCATGGGCGCGTTTTGCGGCGGTGCGCTAGGGGGATGGGTGCTGGGACACTGGGGAGAAGCTGCAGTATTTCTTGCGGCGGGTCTTGCCGGTTTACTTTGGCTGGCGTGCACCGTCGGCATGGTGCTTCCTGTTCAGAATATTAGCGTTACCCTAAGCTGGCCGCAGGGCGGCTGGGGGTATGAGCGTTTGCGAAACGAGGTATTGTGTCTGCCGGGCACATTAGACGTGACGGTCTTTGAGGACGAGCGCCAGGCCTATCTGCGAGTATCCAAGGGCTTTGATTTAGCTCAGTTGCCCGCGGAGCTTTACCGCCGGGACTAATGACGGGTTCCGGCAGAATCCGGTATAGTGGTGACTGTCATTTGGCAGGCCGCAGACAGTAATAATAGGAGAGTGCGCATGGCGCGAGGTATCAACAAAGTTATCTTGGTGGGGAATCTTGGCCAAGACCCAGAGACTCGATATATGCCTTCTGGGGGAGCCGTGACAAATGTCACCATCGCGACCAGTGAGACGTGGAAGGACAAGCAAACTGGCCAACCGCAAGAGCGGACAGAATGGCACCGGGTGGTGTTCTTCAATCGGCTGGCTGAAATTGCGGGTGAGTATTTGAAAAAAGGCTCAAAGGTCTACGTTGAGGGATCTCTGCGCACTCGCAAATGGCAGGATCAAAGTGGCCAAGACCGTTACACCACCGAGATTGTTGCCGCTGAAATGCAAATGCTCGACAGCCGTAGCGGTGGTGGCATGTCTGGTGGTTATGGCGACGATGGCTACTCCCAAGCGCCGGCGCCTCAGCAGCGTCGCCAAGCAGCACCTGCTCCATCAGCACCGCAGCGCCAAGCCCCTCCGCAGCAGCAAGCGCCCGCCCAGCAAAACGCTCCTGCTCCAGGTTTTGACGACTTTGATGACGATATCCCGTTCTAAGAGATGTCTTCGCAGTTGGTGAGCGCCGATGGGGCGGCGGCGGGATTAACGTCCCAGAAAAGTGTTGTGCAATGTCTAGATGAAGGCGGCAGTGGGCGAAACGGTGAGCGTGTTACTACTCTGTGAAGACTCCGCGTTAGCGGCGGCCCTGCAAGCGCAGCTGAACTCCCGGGGCCGGGAATTGCTGCAACTAAAGCCCTCTGAATTATTGGCGCAACCGCACTTGGCCGACGGTGCGATTCTCATTAACGCCCTTTTAACACCGGGCGAACCCGTCACCGACGCCGTCGTTGATATTCAGGCGGAGCTAATAAGTGCTGTAGGTCCGAAACTGCGGTGTTATTTGGGGCTGAGTGATGCCCGGGTTGTCGCGGCGTTGGATCGCGAAGAGCCGGTGGCAGAAAATGCCACCCCAGCCCCTCAAGGTCAGGATGCTGTCCGTCTGGCGGCAATGGAAGAGCAGCTGCTATCTGCGCCATTGCAGGCGCTTATCCTGCGCACGGGGCCACTTATTGCGACCGACGGTGATAATTTACTGTCCGCCTTTATCAAGGCGCTTAAAGCGGGCCAAGCGCTTGGTCTTGATGATTCTCAGCAGAGTGCTCCGACGCCGGTTGGTGACCTTGCCCGGGTGTTGTCGGCAATGATTGACCAGCTTTCCTGTGGTGCGCTGTGCCGGGGTATCTATCACTATCAAAGCAGCGGTGCCACTAGCGCCTATGCATTTGCCGAAGTGGCCTACGCCCATGCCGGGCAATATCTGGCGACTCCCCCCGATATTTCAATTGATGGCGATGGCTGGGGGTGGGTGACGGATTCGCGGGTACTCCGCTGTGAGCGTTTATTACGTAATTTCGGCATTAAGCAATTAGCGTGGCGATCCTGGTTGCCCAAAATGATTAAAACCCTTTGTGAGGATGATTGCGATGAGCGCCTCTGACGCGTTTTCAGCTCTGTCGATCGCGGTGCTGACCGTATCGGATACTCGAGATGAGGCTTCTGATAGCTCCGGGCACTACCTATGTACCGCTCTGCAAGAGGCCGGTCACCGGCAGGCGGATAAGCAGATAGTGAAAGACGATATTTATCAAATTCGCGCTGCGCTATCCGCTTGGATCGCCGATGAAAACATTGACGCTGTGCTGGTCACTGGTGGTACCGGATTTTCTGGCCGGGACTCCACGCCAGAGGCGGTGTCGGTACTTTTTGACAAGCACATTGAAGGCTTTGGCGAGGTCTTTCGCGCCGTGTCTTACGAAGAAATTGGCTCGTCGACCATCCAGTCGCGAGCCCTTGCCGGCTTTGCTAATAATACCGTGATATTTTGCATGCCAGGTTCTACGGGGGCATGCCGAACCGCGTGGACGCGGCTTATCGCGGAGCAGCTCGATAGCCGTCATCGCCCCTGCAATTTTGTGGGTGTGTTAAATACTCGCAGAGGTCACTAATAATGGCGCTGCGCCCGGTGGCGGAAGTACAGGCTGAGTTACTGGCAGATGCGAGCCTGTGTGGGGATGAGCGCTGTGATCTGAATGCCGCATTTGGGCGCATTCTTCGGGAGGATATTGTCGCGGCAACAGATGTGCCGCCGGCGGCCAATAGCGCGATGGACGGCTATGCATTGCGGGTCGCTGATCTTGCCGAAGGGCGGGCCCTGCCTATCAGCCAGCGTATAGCGGCGGGCCATGCCCCCGATGCCTTGCTGCCGGGAACCGCGGCGCGAATTTTTACCGGTGCGGTTATCCCGCCAGGGGCAGACTGTGTTGTTGCTCAGGAGGATTGCCGGCGATCCGACGAGGGCGTTGAGGTTGCGATAACGCCAGCAACTGGCCAGCATATTCGCCCGCGTGGCCAGGACATCGCTAAGGGGGCTGTTGTCGTAGCACGCGGTCGCAAGCTAGGCGCCGCGGACCTCGGCTTGTTGGCCTCTGTTGGGGTGCCGGCCTGTCGTGTCGCCAAGCGCTTAAAAGTTGCCTTGATGTCGACCGGGGATGAATTGCGAGAGCCCGGCGAGGCGCTCGGCACCGCGCAAATTTACAATTCCAACCGGCCGATGCTGGCTGCGCTGATTTCAGCAATGGGCGGTGAGCTTATCGACCTAGGAATTATCCCCGATACGGCAGAGGCGACTGCGGAGGCCTTGGCTCAAGCGGCTGAGTTGGCCGATGTGGTAATAAGCAGTGGTGGTGTCTCTGCCGGTGAGGAGGATCATGTTAAAGCGCAGATAGAGCGCTTGGGTGAGCTCAAGGTATGGAAACTGGCGATTAAGCCGGGTAAGCCCTTGGCCTACGGCCGAATTGCAGGCGTGCCGTTTTTTGGCTTGCCGGGCAACCCGGTGTCGAGTTTTGTCACCTTCTGCCTGCTCGTCAGGCCGTATTTGTTGGCCATGCAAGGCATCAGCGACCCGATGCCCGACGTCGTTCAGGCGACGGTGGACTTCGAATGGCTAAAGCCAGGTAGTCGGCAAGAGTATCTGCGTGTGCGCCTGAAGGGGGGCGTGCTGAGTTTGCATCCGCAGCAAAGCTCCGGGGCGCTAAGTTCAGTGGCGTGGGCGAATGCATTGGCAATTGTGCCGCCGGGTACGACCTTTAGGCGTGGAGAGGTTATCGATTGTCTTTCTTTCGCTGAGTTGGGTGCCTAGAGCGAAAAGAATAACCGTACTTGGCATACAAAAAAGCCCGCAGAAGCGGGCTTTTTTATGCGCAAGTGCTTTTGGGCTAGTCGTTAACTCGACTAAACACCAGGCTCGCGTTAGTGCCACCAAAGCCAAAGCTGTTAGACATAATGGTATTGAGCGTCACGTTTTCGCGCTTTTCTGTCGCAATTGGAATGCCGGCGGCTTCCGAATCCAGCTCCTCGATATTGGCGGAGGCGGCAATGAAGTTATTTTGCATCATCAGTAGCGAGAAGATGGCTTCTTGAACGCCGGTAGCCCCCAGAGAGTGCCCGGCCAGTGACTTGGTTGAACCGATAACGGGGATGGGGTGTTCGCCATAGGCCTGTTTAATGGCCTTGAGCTCCTGCATATCGCCGGCCGGCGTCGAGGTGCCATGTGAGTTGATGTAGTCGACCTCACTGCTGACATTTTGCAGGGCCAGGCGCATGCATCGCGCCGCGCCTTCGCCACTTGGGGCAACCATGTCATAGCCGTCGGAGGTGGCGCCGTAGCCGACTAATTCGCCATAAATTTTTGCGCCGCGCGCTTTGGCGTGCTCGAGTTCTTCCAGAACGATCATGCCGGCACCGCCAGCAATAACAAAGCCGTCGCGGTTAGCGTCGTAGGGTCGGGAGGCCTGCTGGGGGGTGTCGTTGTACTTCGTAGACAGCGCGCCCATGGCATCAAACAGGCAGCTCAGCGACCAGTGTTCTTCTTCGCCGCCGCCGGCAAAAGCAACATCTTGTTTGCCCAGCTGAATCAGTTCAGCAGCGTTGCCAATGCAGTGTGCGCTGGTGGCGCAAGCTGAAGAGATAGAGTAGTTCACACCTTTTATTTTAAAGGGGGTGGCCAGACAGGCAGATACGGTGCTGCCCATGGTTTGGGTAACCCGGTAGGGCCCAATACGTTTTACGCCGCGCTCGCGCAGTGTATCGGCAGACTCAATGAGGTTGGCCGAAGAGGCACCACCAGAGCCGGCAATAATGCCAGTACGCTCGTTATCGATATCCTTGTCTTCAAGTCCGGAGTCGGCAATCGCTTCTTGCATGGCGATGTAAGCATAGGCTGCCGCGTCGCCCATGAAGCGCAGTTGCTTGCGATCAATGTGGGCTTTTAAATCCAGGTCTTTAATGGAGCCTGAAATATGGCTGCGAAAGCCCATTTCCTTGTAGGTGTCGTTATGTGTGATGCCGGATGCACCATTTTGGAGCGAAGCCAAAGCTTGTTTGATGTCGTTGCCAATGCTGGAGACGATACCCATCCCCGTAACTACAACACGTTTCATGTCTACCTCGTAGCGTATGTTTGTTCTGTCAGTGAGTCTTGTTTGCCACGCTAGTGGCATTGTTATTACGCGAAGCTGGCGTCGTCTTTGAACAGGCCAACCCGCAGATCTTTAGCGGTGTAGATAACTTTCCCGTCGACAGCGACCTCGCCGTCGGCGATACCCATAACCAGTTTGCGTTCAATGAGTCGCTTGAAGTTGAGTGTGTAGGTAACGAGTTTGGTGTCGGGTAAAATTTGTCCGGTGAACTTAATTTCGCCGGCACCCAGCGCGCGGCCTTTGCCACTGTTGCCGCGCCACCCGAGAAAAAAGCCCACTAGCTGCCACATGGCATCGAGCCCCAGGCAGCCGGGCATGACCGGGTCGCCAACAAAGTGGCAGTCGAAAAACCATAGGTCGGGGTTGATATCGAGCTCGGCGATCAGTTGGCCTTTGCCGTATTCGCCACCTTCGCCGCTAATATGAGTGATGCGGTCTAACATGAGCATATTGTCGACGGGAAGGCGGGGGTTGCCCGGGCCAAAGAGCCGGCCGTGGCCGCAATCAATGAGTTCTTCTTTTGTAAAGCTATTTTTATGGGTAAGAGACATAAGAAAAAGACTTGCCAGTGAGAAATTTGTAGCGCGCATAGTAGCATAAGGGCCTGCTGAGCACACAAAAATGTCAACATTGGCCTGATCATTGCTGTAATAATTTGGTAAGCAGGGCAAAGTAGGCTACGCGGTGATTGCGAATCTGCTGCACTGCTGGGAAAATTCGTTCACAAGGCTCGTTACGGACTGAGCTATTTCAAAAAAACACAGGATGCACAAGTAATATGATCAGGAAATGTCTCTTTCCGGTTGCCGGCTACGGTACCCGCTTCCTACCCGCGACGAAGTCGATGCCCAAAGAAATGCTGCCGATCGTCAACAAGCCACTGGTTCAGTACGGTGTTGAGGAGTCTATTGAGGCGGGGCTTAAGCAAATTGCTCTGGTAACGGGTCGCGGTAAGCGCGCCATTGCTGATCACTTCGACATTAGTTTTGAGCTTGAAAACCAAATAGCGGGCACCAGCAAAGAGTCCTACCTGACCAGTATTCGGAAAGTGTTGAGCGAAGGCACTTTTATGATGACGCGCCAGCGCGAAATGAAAGGCTTGGGGCACGCCATTCTTACCGGTGAAAGCCTGGTGGGCAATGAGGCCTTCGGCGTTATTCTTTCCGATGACCTGTGCGTGAATCCGGGCGAAGATGGTGTGATGGCGCAAATGGTGAAGCTGTATAACCAGTTCCGCTGTAGCATTGTCGCCATCCAGGAAGTGCCAATGGAGAACATCGAGAAATACGGTGTTATTGCTGGCGATGATATGGGTGGTGGCCTCTACCGAGTAAAAGATATGGTTGAGAAGCCCAAGGCTGAAGACGCGCCGAGTAACCTCGCGGTTATTGGTCGCTATATTCTAACGCCCGATATTTTCGATATTTTGCGCGACACTCCTCCGGGTAAAAACGGCGAAATTCAGCTGACAGATGCACTGATGACCCAGGCGCAAAACGGCTGCGTGCTGGCGTATAAATTCCGAGGCCGCCGATTTGACTGCGGCAGCGTGCCCGGATTTATCGAAGCGACAAACTACGTCTACGAAAACATCTATCAAGACGGGCAGGGTTGATTCATGGTGCAAGAACTAAGCTGTTTTAAGGCCTACGATGTTCGCGGTCGCATCCCCGATCAGCTCAACGAAGATATTGCCTATCGCATTGGTCGCGCCTTTGCTGAGGTGATCAAGCCAAAGAAGGTTGTCGTTGGGCACGATATTCGCCTGAGTAGTGAGGTAATAAAAGCAGCCGTTTCTAACGGCTTGCGCGATGCAGGGGTCGATGTGTACGACATCGGCCTGTGTGGAACAGAAGAAATTTACTTTGCCACGTCGCATGCAGAAATGGATGGCGGTATTGCCGTCACCGCGAGTCATAATCCCAAAGATTATAACGGCATGAAGTTCGTGCGTGAGGAGTCGAAGCCAATCAGCGGCGACACTGGCCTGTTGGATATTAAAGCCCTTGCTGAGAAGAACGAATTTTCAGCCCCGGCAGCGGTGCGTGGCCAGCTTCAGTCGCTTGATACGAGTGCGGCCTATGTCGAGCACTTGTTGAGCTACGTAGATGTATCTGCCCTCAAGCCGCTCAAAATCGTCGTCAATGCCGGTAATGGTGGCGCTGGGCGTGTGGTTGATCTGTTGGAACCGCATTTGCCGTTTGAATTTATTCGTGTTCATCACGAAGCTGATGGCAACTTCCCGAACGGCGTGCCGAACCCTCTTTTGGTGGAGAATCGTCAACCCACTATTGATGCCATTAAGGCGCACGGTGCTGACCTGGGTATTGCCTGGGACGGTGACTTTGATCGCTGTTTCTTTTTCGATGAGCGCGGCGAGTTCATCGAAGGCTATTACGTTGTGGGCTTGCTTGCCGAGACTTTCCTGCTGAATGCTCCAGGCGAAAAAGTGGTTCACGACCCGCGTTTAACCTGGAACACCGTCGATATTGTTCAGGCGCGCGGCGGCGAGGCGGTACAGAGCAAAACCGGTCATGCCTTTATTAAAGAGCGAATGCGCAAGGAAAATGCGGTCTACGGCGGTGAAATGAGTGCCCACCACTACTTCAGGGACTTTGCTTACTGCGATAGTGGCATGATTCCCTGGTTGCTGGTTACTCAGCTGATGTCGGTGAGGTCTGCGGCCTTGTCGTCGCTGGTCGAAGAGCGCGTTGCCAAGTTTCCCTGCAGTGGTGAAATTAATCGCGAGGTCGACGATGCGCGCGCCAGTATTGCTGCCATTGAAGCAAAATATGCCGAGCAGGCAAGCAGCGTTGATTATACCGACGGTCTGAGTATGGATTTTGACGGCTGGCGGTTTAATGTGCGCATGTCCAACACCGAGCCGGTTGTACGCTTGAACGTTGAGAGTGAGGCGGACATGGCGCTGATGAAGCAGAAAACTGAGGAGCTGCTAACCCAGCTATAAGCGCGGTTTCTGTTGCTTGTTAGAAAGCCGGGCATAGCCCGGCTTTTTTGTTTCTGTGGTGAGTGCGTCCGGTTATTAGCTATTGGCGCGTCGGGCTCGCTCGATGAGTTGCGCTGTCGAGCTGTCGGGGGTGGTGTCGCTGTCTGTGTCGCCTCGGAGGCTCCCCAGTAGTTGGTGGCTTAACTGCTTGCCAAGTTCTACCCCCCATTGGTCAAAGGGGTTGATGTCCCAGATGAAGCTCGCGCAGATCAGTCGATATTCGTACAGCGCGATCAAATTGCCGAGTGCGCGGGGGCTGAGCTCGTCCATCAAAATTGTGGTACTGGGGCGGTTGCCTGGCATGGCTTTATGTTTGGCAAGTTGTGCGGCCTCGTCAGGGCTGAAGCCGTCCCGTAGTAGCTCTTGCTCCACCTCTTTGGCAGATTTGCCCTGCATAAGCGCCAGGCTTTGTGCAAAGCAGTTCGCTAGTAAGGCTTGCTGTTGGTCGAGAGCTTTGCCACTGTTTTTGAGCGTGGCAATAAAGTCGCAGGGAATGATGTCGCTGCCCTGGTGGAGTAATTGGTGGAAGGAATGCTGGCCATTGGTGCCTTCGCTACCCCATATTACGCCGCCGCTCTGTTGCGGCAGGGCGTGGCCGCTACGGTCCACCGTTTTTCCGGCGCTTTCCATAAACAGCTGCTGGAGATAGTCGGGGAGCTGCTTGAGGCGGTTGCAGTAGGGCAGGATGGCGTGAGAGCTGATATTCCAGCTGTTGCGATACCACACATCCAATAGCGCGAGTGTAGCGGGCAGGTTGCTCTCAAGGCTGCTGCTTGCCATGTGCTCGTCAACTTCCGCGCCGCCTAATAATACTTCTGAGAAGCAGGGCCAGCCGTAGTTGGCGGCGACGATAAGGCCAAAGCCAGACCAGACGGAAAAGCGCCCGCCTACCCAGCTCGGCACGGCGAGGGTGAGGTCTGGCGCAATCCCCAGCTTGGCGGCGGCGTCGGGGTTGGCGGTTATGGCAATAAAATGCCTACCGATATCCTGCCCCGGTAGAGCCTGTTCCAACCAGCGCTTTGCCGCTGCGGCATTGGCTAAGGTTTCTTGCGTGCCGAAAGATTTCGAGGCAACGATGAAGAGGGTGCTCTCGGCGGGCAAATCGGCGAGGGCTTCGTTGGTGCAACTCGGGTCAATATTGGCTAAAAAGCGGCATTCAAAAGCGGCTTCTGCACTCTCTTTCAGGGCTTCGGTAAACAGGCGCGGGCCAAAGTCAGAGCCGCCGATACCGATGTTGACGATATGGCTGTAGGGTTTGCCGGTGCAGCCACACAGTTCGCCGCTGCGCAGGCCTGCGCTGATCGCCGCCATATTTTCGTACATTGTGTGAATCGCGGGGTCGCTGCTGTGTTGGGAGTACGCCCACGTTCGCAGTGCGGCGTAATTTGCACTGCGTTGTTCGGTGTTGTTGCACAGCGCGCCGCTGCGCATAGCGTTAAGCTTTTCGGGCACGCCTGCATCGAGGGCGAGGGCGTGCAGGGCCTTGGCAATGTCGCTATCGATATGCTGCTTTGAGTAATCGATAAACAGGGCGCCCAACTCCGTGCTGAATTGCGTGCTGCGATCCGCATGTTCGGCGAAGCGTTGTTTTAATGGTTGCTTTGAGCACGCACTCTTGAGTGAGGCGAGTGTTTGCCAGATTTCGCCTCGGCGACTCGGTGTTGCTGGTGCCACTGATTTCTCCCGTTCTTCCGTGGTGGGCGCTCTTCGCATTATCGCAGCCCATTACTGCCGATAATAACGCAATATTCATACCGTTATATGAAATCGCCGTCCTTTTGCGACCGCTGCCTAGCTTTTTCTTTGAAGGGCCAGTTCGCACAGCTTGCTAAGAGCGTCTTTGTGGGCGCTCGGCGGGAGGGACTGTAGTGCATGAATAGCAGCCTGGCTGTATTTCTGGGCAGCATCTCGGCAATAGTCTAGAGCGCCGCTTTGCTTAACGGCTGCAACAATGCTGTCAAGCTCGTCCGCCGACTTTTCACTAATGGCGCGTTGAACTTGCTGCTTTTGTGTGGCGCTGCCGTTCTGCAATATGAAGATCAGTGGCAGGGTCGGTTTGCCCTCTGCCAGGTCGTCGCCAACATTTTTACCAGTCTCGGCGGGGTCGCCTTCGTAGTCCAGAATGTCATCAATCAGCTGGAAGGCAATGCCGAGATTTAAGCCGTAGTCATACAGGGCTTGTTGTTGGCTATTTTGGTCTGACAGCAGCGCGGCGCCCGAGCACGCGGCCGCAAATAACACGGCGGTTTTGCTGCGAATGACATTGAAGTAAGTGTCTTCATCGGTGTCGGGGTTGCCTGCCCTCGCGAGCTGAAGTACCTCGCCCTCGGCAACGGTATTGGTCGTGTCAGACAGTAATGCCATGAGCGGCATGTTGCCAATGCTAACCAATACCTGAAACGCGCGTG
This sequence comes from uncultured Spongiibacter sp., assembly GCF_964011655.1. Classification (NCBI taxonomy): domain Bacteria; kingdom Pseudomonadati; phylum Pseudomonadota; class Gammaproteobacteria; order Cellvibrionales; family Spongiibacteraceae; genus Spongiibacter; species uncultured Spongiibacter sp. The sequence continues at coordinate 49,977 of NZ_CAXGPO010000004.1, forward strand.
AGTAAAGGAAGTCGCCAACCAGCACGCTGGGTGCATTGCCGAATTCAGCGTTGGCCGTCGGTCGTCCCCGGCGCAGTGCAGAAAGGTCTACAACGTCGTCGTGCAGCAAGGTCGCAGTGTGGATAAATTCAATAACGGCTGCTAGGCGAATGTGGTCGTGGTCAATCTTGCCGAGCGCGCCGGCGCTCAGCAGGCTGAGAAGGGGGCGCAGGCGTTTGCCGCCAGCATCAATAATATAGTGGCCAATGTTCTCCACAAGGGCGACTCGGGAGTGCAATTGCTCGACGATAAAATCGTTGACGGAGTTGAACTCGCTATCTACGACCTGGCGGATATGTTGCATGGACTTATTGACTTGCGGCGGTGGAATCGGCTGGCATCGTATGGGGGGTGGGCTAGGCTGTCAAGTTGAGCGTACCTGAGGCTGAACGCTGGATAAAGCACTTGTGTTTATTGGCTGGAGCCAGTAAAATTCGCGCCCCTGAAGCAAAACCGCCCAGCCCGGCTGAAAAGTGAGGTTGCAGCGGTGCCTGGACTTGTCCCACGGCCGGTAAAAACTGGTGGTGGCCAAACACTCAATATGCATTGCAAGCAGGCTCTTGGAGATTATGCCCATGTACGCAGTTATTGAAAGCGGTGGTAAGCAGCACCGTGTAGTTGAGGGTGAAACCCTCAAGTTGGAAAAAATTGAAGTCGCCACTGGTGAAGCCATTACTTTTGATAAAGTACTGATGGTTAAGAACGGTGAAGAACTCAAAATCGGTGCGCCCTATGTTGAGGGTGGTAAAGTGACTGCAGAGGTTATCTCTCAAGGTCGTCACGCTAAGGTGAAAATCGTTAAGTTTCGCCGCCGTAAGCACAGCATGAAACAAGCCGGTCACCGCCAGTGGTTCACGGAAGTGAAAATCACTGGTATCAGCGGCTAAGAATACGAGGAGAGACTCATGGCTCACAAGAAAGCTGGTGGTAGTACCCGTAACGGACGCGATTCCGAGAGTAAACGCCTTGGTGTTAAGCGCTACGGCGGTCAGGCTGTTAGCGCAGGTAGCATCATCGTGCGTCAGCGTGGCACCAAGTTCCATGCGGGCGAAAACGTAGGCTGCGGAACAGACCACACGTTGTTTGCAAAAGCAGACGGTGTAGTGAAGTTTGAAGTTAAAGGCCCTAAGAACCGCAAGTTCGTCAGCATCGTCGCTGCGTAATTTCCGGCTCTATTGGTTCGCAAAGCCTCGTCGGTTGACGGGGCTTTTTTGTTTCTGTACACAACATAACGGGCTGTGTCAGTCACCGAGGTTAAGGTAATGAAATTTGTCGATGAGGCGGTAATCCGCGTAGCCGCGGGGCGCGGGGGCAATGGTTGTCTCAGTTTTCGTCGCGAAAAATATATACCCCGAGGTGGCCCGGATGGTGGAGACGGCGGCGATGGCGGAAGCATTATTCTGCGCGCAGACTCCGCCAGCAATACCCTGGTGGACTACCGCTTTGTAAAGCATTATCAGGCTCAGTCTGGCGAGCCGGGACGTGGTGGCAATTGTCGGGGTAAGAGCGGCGAGGATCTGGTGTTGATCGTTCCGGTAGGGACAACCGTGATTGATGAAGACACTCGCGAGGTCTTGGGGGATCTTATCGAGGCGGGCGATGAGCTAAAGGTGGCTCAGGGCGGGTTTCACGGCCTGGGGAATACGCGCTTTAAATCCAGTACCAATCGCGCGCCGCGCCAGTTTACGCGCGGCAGCGACGGCGAGATACGAAGCCTGCGGTTGGAGCTGAAGGTGTTGGCTGACGTCGGGTTGTTAGGCTTGCCGAATGCGGGTAAATCGACCTTCATTCGCGCGGTGTCTGCGGCAAAGCCAAAAGTTGCCAACTACCCCTTTACTACCTTGGTGCCCAATCTGGGGGTGGTGAGTGTGCAGCCCCATCGCAGCTTCGTGATTGCGGATATTCCCGGTCTGGTGGAGGGGGCAGCCGACGGCGCTGGCCTTGGTATTCGTTTTCTGAAGCACCTAACGCGGACTCGCTTGCTGCTGCATATTGTTGATATGGCGCCCTACGATGGTTCTACGCCTGAAGAGGCGGTTTCGGTGATCACCGAAGAGCTCAAGCAGTTTAGCCCGCTGTTGGCTAATCGCGATCGCTGGCTGGTGCTGAACAAAATTGACCTGCTGCCAGAGGAGGAGCGCGAGGCGCGCTGTCAGGCGGTGGTTGATGCGCTGGCGTGGGAAGGGCCGGTATACAAAATTGCGGCAATCTCCGCTGAGAATACCAAGCGCCTTTGTCAGGACATTCTGGCCTTTGTTGAGGCGCAGGCCGAGCGCTTGAGTGAGGACCCGGACGCTGCGGAGCGCGAGCGAGAAATTCAGGAGGCAATGCAGCAAGAGGCGCGTGACCGTATTGCGGCATTGCATGCAGCCAGAAAGGCGCGCCAGCAGGCTGACGGCGATGAAGACGATAGCGATGACGGCGACGATGATGATTATGATGTTGAAGTGGTCTACAGGCCTTGAGGTGATGGCGTGACAGAGGGACGGCAGCAGCTCTCGCGTGCGACGCGTATTGTTGTAAAGATCGGTTCGGCATTGCTTACCAACGATGGTCAGGGGCTCTGCGTTGAAGGCCTGGACGCCTGGGTGGCGCAGATAGCGGGCCTGCGAGCAAAAGGCTGTGAGATTGTGCTGGTGTCTTCCGGGGCGGTGGCCGAGGGAATGACCCGTCTCGGGTGGTCGCGCCGCCCAGAGGACCTGCATCACCTGCAGGCAGCGGCAGCTGTGGGGCAGATGGGCTTGGTTCAGGCTTACGAGGCGCGATTCCGAGAGCACGGCTTGCAGACGGCGCAAATCCTGTTGGGGCATGACGATATTTCCGCGCGGGATCGCTACTTGAATGCTCGGGGCACCTTGTTGACCCTGCTGGGGCTTTCCGTGCTGCCGATCGTCAACGAAAATGATAGCGTGGTGACCGATGAAATCCGCTTTGGTGACAATGACACCTTGGCTGCACTGGTTGCCAACTTAATTGATGCTGATGCGCTGCTGATCCTGACGGATCAGAGCGGCCTGTATAGCAGTGACCCCCGCTACAACCCCGAGGCTGAGCTTGTCAGTGAAGCCGATGCTGCCGATAAGTCTCTGGATGCGATGGTCGGTGGCAGTGCCGGGAGTTTGGGGCGTGGCGGTATGATGACCAAGTTGCGGGCGGCGCGTTTGGCGGCGCGCTCGGGTGCAAATACTCTGATCGCGGGCGGGCGTGAGCCCGATGTGCTGTCCCGCGCCCTGTCGGGGGAGGCGCTGGGTACTTTGTTGCTTGCCAAGGAGCCGCCGATGACGGCACGCAAGAAATGGTTGGCGGGGCAGTTGCGGCTGCGTGGCAGTGTTGTGGTGGATGACGGCGCGGCGCGGGTATTGCGCCAACAGGGGCGCAGTCTCCTTTCTGTTGGAGTGGTTGCCGCTCGGGGGCAGTTTGAGCGCGGTGATTTGGTGAGTTGTATTGATGCGGAAGGTAGGGAGGTTGCGCGGGGCTTGGTTAATTACCGTGCGGACGAGGTTGTTCGAATTGCTGGCAAGCCGACTGCTGAAATCGCCGAGATTTTGGGTTATTTGGCTGAGCCGGAGCTGATCCATCGCGATAATATGGTCGTGATGTCGTAACCGATAATGCCAGGCATAAAAAAACCCGCATAAAGCGGGTTTTTTTATGCCTGGCTTGCTGGTTTTACGCAGCTTCGCCCATGGCTTTAATGCGAGCGTTCAGGCGGCTCTTATGGCGAGCAGCTTTGTTCTTGTGGAAAATGCCTTTGTCGGCAGTGCGGTCAAGAACAGGTACTGCGGCTGCGTAGGCTGCTTTTGCCGCTTCTTGGTCGCCAGACTCGATTGCAGCAATAACCTTCTTCAGGTAAGTGCGAACCATTGAGCGCAGACTGGCGTTATGAGTGCGACGTTTCTCCGCCTGACGTGCGCGTTTTCTTGCTTGCGGGGAATTTGCCACCCTTATTACTCCTCTAGAACTTGCGCTGAAAATTTAGGCCGTGGATTATTCAGTTTTGCGCCGCCTATGTCAAGGGAAAACGGGGCTTGGCTGGGGATTATTTGCGAGGGAAGGTGAGGCCGCCTGGCCCTCAGCGCAATCGCTCGACGATCTGCAGGCCCCAGCACGTTACGCAAAGCATCAGACTAATCATCACGGCGGCTGAGCCGATATCTTTGGCCTGCCCAGAGAGTGGGTGGCGATCGGTGCCAATACGGTCTATAGCTGCTTCTATCGCCGAGTTTATCAGCTCGACGATCAAGACCAGCAAAACCGGGATAATGAGCAGGCTGCGCTCGATCGCATTTTCCCCCAGCCAAAACGCTGCGGGTAGCAGAATGGCGGCCAGCATGCACTCTTGTCTGAAGGCCTCTTCATGGCGCCACGCGGCGGCGAGCCCCTTGCGAGAATAGAGAGTGGCGTCAATCAGTCGCCAGAGGCCGTGTCGGCCGGGCTTATTCATCATGGTAATTTCACAGCTGTTAGCCAGGTCTGTGTCTCAATCGGTGTACAATACTCAGCGCTATGCTTATGCAGGGCTGTTATATAAGGGCGTAGGCGCGCGAGCTCCGGTAGAACCGCCTGCCGAGAAGACACAGTGTAATAGCAGGACGATGACAATTCAGAGACAACTCTTACATCCGCGCTACTGGCCAACCTGGCTGGGTGTGGCATTTATGTTCGTGCTGGCAAAGTTGCCTCAGCGATTGAACTACCTTGTCGGCAAGCTGCTGGGCAGTTTGTTTTACTATTTTGCCGGTGGTCGACGCCATGTTGCCGCGCGAAATCTGGCGCTGTGTTTTCCGGAACTTACCGAGGCGGAACGTCGTCGCCTGCTCAAAAAAACCATGCAGGATCAGGGTATCGGTTTGCTCGAAATGCTGCGAACGTGGTTTACCCCAATTGACAAGCTGGGCGTCGAGTTGGAATTCGTCGGTGAAGAGCATCTCGACGGCGACGACCAGGGCGTCATCGTATTGGGCGCGCATTTCACCTTTATCGATTTGAGCGCAGCCTTAATTGCGCGCAGTAAGCGTTCTGACTCGTTCTATCGCAAGCAAAAGAACCCGGTGATCGAGTGGATTTTGAGTCGAGCGCGCGGGCGTTATGGTGAGCCGATTCACCGGCGCGATTTTAAACGCGCACTAAAATCCCTTCGCAAAGGGAACCGGCTGTTCTACCTGCCGGATCAAGATTACGGCCGCAAGTCGGCGGCATTTGTTGAGTTTTTCAATACCCCTGCCGCCACTACCGTGGCGACGTCTACCCTGGCTAAGGGTGGGCGCGCGAAAGTGGTATATATCGACCAACAGCGCTTAGAGAAAGGGCGCCGAATTCGCCTGGAGGCCATTCCGCTGGAAAATATTCCCAGTGGCGATCCCGATGCCGATGCGCGGGCGGTGAACGCTGTGATTGAAGAGAATATTCGCCGAGCGCCGGAGCAGTATATGTGGGTCCATCGCCGTTTCAAAACGCGCCCCGAAGGCGCTGCGAAGGTGTATTGAGGCCCTATGGCGACGACTTTGCGATTGTGGTTTATCACTGACGGGCGCCCCGGCCACCTAAATCAGTTGCGCGGGCTTGCCGAGCGGCTCGAGGCAAAAGTACCGTGCCAAATTCACTGGTTGGATATTTCTCAGCAGGGGTTTCGCAAGGCTGGCCGCAGCGGGCTTTGCGGGCAGTTCGCTGCCAGCTCGCTCCCCGATTGGGTGGTGGCCGCCGGGAGTCGTTGTCACCTGCCCCTGCTGTGGACCGCGAAGGTGAGCGGCGCTCGCTCTTTGGTATTAATGAAACCCAGTCTGCCGCGATGCTTATTTGATGCCGCGATTATTCCCGAGCATGATGCGCCGCCGGTATCACCGAAAATACTGGTTACTAGGGGCGTGCTCAATGTTATGCAGCCGACTTTTGAAAATAGGGATAAGCGGCGTGGCTTGATTGTATTGGGCGGGGTAAACAAACACTTCGCCTGGGATAACGACGCAGTATTAGCGCAGGTGCTGGTGATTGCCAACGCGCGCTCAGACTTGCATTGGACCGTATCAGACTCGCCGCGTACTCCGCCTGGCCTACTGGAAGCATTGGCTGCAGAGGCGGTGGCCAATATAGATACCTTGCCCTTCAGTGATTGCCCACCCGGGTGGCTGAGAGCGCAGTTAGCCGCAGTTGCCGAGGCCTGGGTCAGTCGAGACAGCGTGTCGATGGTCTACGAGAGTATTACCTCGGCGGTTCCGACCGGCTTGTTAGCGCTTCCACCATTGCGAGATTCGCGGGTAACGCGAAGTATGGCGAGCGTGCTGGCGGCAGGTCTGGCCAAGGGGTATGAGTCTTGGTCCGCTGGCGAGCCATTGCCACCCCCTGCTGAACAGGTTTGGGAGGCAGATCGTGCCGCCGATTGGCTGCTCAACACCTTAGAAGGAAACAAACATGCTTGATGCGGTTAACGAGACCGAGGCGATCCCCCGCGTGCTCAAGGTCGTGCAGTTGCTGCCCGCGCTAAATTCCGGCGGCGTTGAGCGTGGTACCGTCGAATTTGCGCGAGAGCTGGTTCGTCTGGGCCATCAATCGGTAGTCATTTCTCACGGTGGCCGCATGGTCGAGCAGCTAGAGGCCGAAGGTAGCCAGCATATTGCCATGCCCATTCATCGCAAGTCCCTGGGCTCGCTGTGGCAGGTTCGGCCCCTGCGGCGATTGCTGGAAACACTGCAGGCGGATGTGATCCATGTGCGCTCGCGTGTGCCGGCCTGGATAGCCTGGTTGGCGTGGCGAAAGATGGACCCGGCTAGCCGCCCCCGCTTGGTGAGCACGTTTCACGGCATGTATTCGGTAAACGCCTACAGTGCCATTATGGCAAAGGCGGAGCATTGCATTGCCATCTCACATTGCGTTAAGCGCTACATGGTCGATAATTACCAGATTCCCGAAAGCAAGATAACGCTGATTCCGCGGGGCTTGGATGCCGAGGCCTTCGTTCGTCAGGATGCCGACAGCCAGTGGTTGGAGGTGTTGTTTTCGGAGTATCCGCAGCTCAATGGCAAGCCGATAATATTAATGCCGGGGCGGCTGTCGCGGTGGAAGGGACAAGAGGCCTTCCTGCAAATGATGGCCCGTTTAGTGAGCTTGCGTCCGGATGTCCACGGGGTGGTGGTGGGAGATGCCGAGCCCGGCAAGCAGCACTATTTAGAAGAACTGCTTGCCATGCGTGAGTCGCTGGGGCTCACCGAGGTCGTCACCTTTGTTGGTCACCGTAGTGATATTGCCAATTTCTATCGCTTGGCTGCTGTCACGTGCCATCTTTCTAACAAAGAAGAACCCTTCGGTCGCACGGTGCCGGAGTCCCTCGCCTGCGGTACGCCGGTGGTAGCCTATGACCGCGGTGGCGCAAGTGAGTCATTGAACGCCGGCTTTCGTCAGGGGCTCGTCCCTGCCGACGATGTGGTGGCGTTTGCGGCGCGTGTTGCCGATTTGTTAGAGGCCGACAATCAGATTAGTCTGCCGCCTGAATACTATTTGGATCACCAAGTGGCCAGTACCCTGAATGTGTACGAGCAATTACTTGGCAATTCTGCCCACTAGCGCGCCCTGACGCCGCGAGGTGGTGGTGATATAGTCGGCCGCTTCAGGGCGGCACTCCCTGGCAGCAATGCCGCGCAACAATGACAAGAACGAGATAACTATGAGAGTACTGCACATCGCCTATCAACAGCTGCGCCGCTACGGCCAGACTCGGGTGAGTTGGGCGCAGAAACTCAGCTTTGGTCTGATTAAGAACGATCACTACCTGCAAACGTTCAGCGACCGAGATATCGCCGCCTTTGAGGCGCCCCTGGGCATTCGCGATCTGGGGGTGGGCAAGGCCAACAAGCGCTTGCTGGAGATGGTCGATGCGATGGAGCCCGACCTTGTTATCGCCGGTCATTGCGACATGATCAGTAACGACACTCTGCGAGAGGTAAAAAAACTCGCTCCGAATTGCTTTATTGCCCACTGCAATAATGACCCGCTGTTTGTGCCCAGCAATGTTGAGCGTATCGCTTCGCGCGCCTCGGTTAGCGATGCCGTTTTCGTCTCTACGGGTCGGCGCGAGCTCAAACAATTTGAAGGCATTGGTGCGCGGCTTTATCACATGCCTAACCCCGTGGAAGCCTCCGTTGAGGTGTTGGATAACTCGCGGAAAACTGATCTGCCCATCGATTTGTTGTTCTGTAGTAATGCCACCAAATTTACCCAGCGTCTTGAAATGGTCGGCCGTATAAAAGAGGCGGTAAAAGACCAAATGAATTTCAAAACCTATGGCAGTTTTGGCGAGGCGCCGGTGTGGGGGCGCGACTACGATCGCGCCTTAGCCGAAACAAAAATGGGGCTAAACCTGAACCGCCAAGAGGGTGACTATTGGTATTCGTCCGCGCGAATGGCGCAGTTGGCGGGCAATGGCATTTTGCAGTTCACCCACAGTGGCCCGCGCTTCGACGAGCTTCTTCCCGAAGAGTCCGCCGTTTATTTTAATGATGAAGATGATCTGCTGGCGAAAATTCGCGAGTTTCATTTTGACGATGCTAAACGACAGCACTGGGCATCACGGGCGCGGAAGTTCTATCACCAGGAAATGAATTCACGGCTCTATGCTCAATATATCGTTGAAGCCAGTATGGGAATCCCCTTCAGCCATGACTATGTGTGGGCGCGGGATATCCACCTCGACGGGTCGATGAAATGACAATTGCGCTGAGCTCGCAGAAACCCTTTGCACAGGGCGGGAATCGACTGTGCTTTATCGACCCCGCTGATGCCGATCGCTGTATCAAAGTAAGGCGCCCCGACTTCACGCTCGAGGATTGTCGTCGAAAAAAGGGTTTTCCCAAGAACCTCAAGCCACTGTCTAGTTTTGATGACAGTTTGGAAGAGTTTCACGTTATGCAGGGCTTTGAGCGCCACTATCCGGATAGCATTTTCGACCACGTTAGTCGCTGCTTTGGCTTTGTCGACACCGATATGGGGCGGGGCCTTAGCTCCGAACTCATTCGCGACAGTGATGGGCGCATTTCCATCACCCTGAAACAATATGTCTGGGAGCGTGGTTATACGCCAGACTGCCAGGCCGCGGTTGACGTGCTATGCAAGCATTGGCTCGCGCATTGCGTGCCGTCGCGCGATATTCTTGTTCACAATGTTGTCGTGCAGCGCGACGTTAGCGAGGCCGGCGAGAATATTCGCCGGCTGGTTGTGATTGACGGCCTCGGTAGCTCCAACGTGATTCCGCTGCGGTGGCAGCCAAGAGCGCTGCGGCAGAAAAAGACGCAGCGGAAAATCGATAACTTCCACCAGAGAATAGACACTCTGATCCAAACCCGAAGTCGAGACAGCTTCCCTGGTACCCATGGCTTGTTGTTTCACGATGGGCTCAGCCAGAACGAGGCTGTGCCCTCGTCGACAGATATGAAGGACCCTGACGCATCATGAGTGGATCCCTGCGCATCGCCCAAGTCCTAGCGGGCGCCGAGCACGGCGGTGCCGAAAACTTTTTTGTACGCTTGAGTGCCGCACTGCAGGCATCGGGCAGTATTCACGAGCGCGCTTTTATTCGCCGCCATGCTCACCGCCTGGACGCCCTGCGTAGCCAGGGCGTGGAAGCAGAGGGCTTTCGCTTTGGTGGTAAATTCGATTTTTACGACGCCTGGGTGTATCGCCGTCGTCTGCGTGCTTTCAAGCCGGACGTGGTCATGACCTGGATGGGGCGCGCCAGCGATGCAACGCCAAAGGGTGATTACGTACTGGTGAACCGGCTCGGCCATTATTACAAACTGAAGTATTACCAGCAGGCTGACTACTGGGTGGGGATCAGCAAAGGAATTTGTCAGCACCTGATCGAGGGGGGAATGCCCGAGGAGCGTGTGGTTCACATTCCCAATTTCGCCGATGAAACCCCAGTCGAGCCTCTGCCGCGAGACAGCTTTGATACGCCTGCTGATGTTCCACTGTTACTCGCTGCAGGGCGTCTCCACGTAAACAAAGGCTTTGATACCCTGCTGCGCGCATTGGTGAATGTGCCCGACGCAGTCTTGTGGCTGGCTGGCAGCGGCCCGGAAGAGCAGGCCTTAAAGTCGCTGTGCAGTGAACTGGGGCTGGATAAGCGTGTTCGCTTTTTGGGCTGGCGGAATGATGTTACTGCGCTTATGCGCAGCGTCGATGCCTTTATTTGCCCCTCTAGGCATGAGGGGCTGGGTTCAATTGTGATGGAGTCTTTTGCCCATCGCTGCCCAATTATTGCCACCCGCTCCCAAGGCCCCGGCGAGGTAATTGAACATGACTACTCGGGTTTACTGACGGATATTGACGACGTTGGCCAGCTTAGTGAAGCGATGAATCTTGCACTGACAGATGCAGCCCTTCGCGAGAGGCTGGTAGAAAATGCGACGCAGGTTTATGCCACAACATACAGCCGCCAGGTCATCGTGGATGCCTATCTCGATTTTTACCGCCGCATTGTTGAGCAGCGCTAACAGGCTTGCAGATGATGACTGACACCACCGTAGTGCGAATTAACATTGCCATCTGCAGCTGCCAGCGGCCAAAGCTGCTGGCGAAGGCGTTGGCCAGTATTGGGGCGATGGCTTCTCCCGAGGGGGCGGAGGTTATCGTCAGCGTTATTGATAACGACCCTCAGCAGTCTGCAAAAACGGTATGTCGCGATTGGCAAACCAAACTGGGCGTTGCGCTGCACTATGAGCACGAGCCTCGGCGGGGTATCCCGCTTGCTCGCAATCGGGCTATAGATGTTGCCCATCAGCTCGGTGCCCACTATTTGGTATTTATCGACGATGACGAATGGGTGGAGTCCGATTGGCTATGTGAACTTTACCGCTATGCTCTGTCGCTCGGTGGCAAAGCCGTTGTGCACGGCGCGGTAGTGCCCGAGCTGCCGCAAGGGGCACCCCAATATATGGGGGAGATCTTTTTCGATAAAGGGCGCCCAACGGGTACAGCACTGGGCAGCTGCGCCACAAACAATGTGCTGATACCGATTTATGTGACCCAAGAGCTGGGCCTGCGCTTTGATGAGAGTCGCCCGCTGGCTGGCGGCACCGATACCTTGTTTTTCTGTGCAGCGGTAGAGCGTGGCGTGGAAATTTTTGAGTGCGCAGAGGCGCGTGTTCATGAAGAGATCCCTACATCAAGGTTGAGCAGCCGTTGGTTAGCGAAACGGAAATATCGCGCGGGTATCACCTTGTCTCGGCGAAAACGCGAAGGCGGCCGTTCGGCGGTGGGTTTGTTGCTGTCGGCGACTTTCCAAGTCGTGCTAAACGGCCTGCTGGTATTGCTATCCGCTGTATTGTTTCAGCGCGTGGCGTACTACAAGGCGCTGATGAAAATGTCGCGCAATGCAGGGGTGTTGAGTGGGTTGATGGGCATGAGTGTCGATAGTTACAACAAGGTTGTCTAGACATAGTCCGCGCTACGCTAATTTTTTATTTTCTTCAGTGCGTTGAGTCGATAGAAGGTCAGAGAATGGGTATTCGAAGAGAGCTTCGTAAACTATTTTTCAGGAAGTCAGGCTCCAAAAGTGGTATTTCAGGGGCTGTGGCTTTCGATGGGGAGATGGACGCTGTCGCCGCGGGGAAGTCTGCATTCTATAGGTCGGTGTCAACCCCTGGGTTTAACTCACCACTGCTCAGAAGGAATATCCACCGGCTTGAAAAGGGGCTTTGCTTCCCCTCTGGGAAAGAGCTTTTCGCAGAAAAGTATATTGAAGAGACTGTTTCAGCGTACCATTGTGCTACTGAAAATCACCTACATGACACGGGGGAGCTGGAATGGGCACGGTCAGTGTTAAAACGCTACTTTGCAACAGTCAGTATTCAGAACGAGCGTGTAGTCAGTGCTTATCAGCGCTACTTGGATATTGAAAATGAGTCTGACGGGGGAAGCCTGGCTTTAACGCCGTTTGAATTCGGGAGTATTCCGAAAGTTAAGGAGTCTTGGGGAGAAGAATTTATATCCTTGTGTGAGTCCCGTGTGTCTTGCCGTTGGTTTGAAGAAAAAAAAGTGCCCCGCTCAAAAGTAGAATATGCTGTAAATTGCGCAACACAAGCTGCGTCGGCTTGCAACAGGCAGCCATTTCAATTTTTGCTAATTGAAAACCCAGAGTTAAAGAGCAAAATCGTAAGTTTGCCATTCGGTACGGCAGGTTTCGGTACAGATTTACCTCATTTAATGATGGTTGTTGGGGATTTATCTAACTTTCCGCTTGAACGAGATAGGCATTTAATTTATATCGATTCGGCCTTGGCTACCTCCCAGTTATTGCTTGGATTTACTGCTCAGGGCCTGGCGAGCGTGCCGATCAACTGGCCTGATGTTGAGGTAAATCATCGCAGTGCACGTGAGCTGCTTGGATTGGAGAACTACCATGTGCCAATTATGTTGGTTGGTTTTGGAATACCGTTGGAGCAAGCGAAGATCCCTTACTCTGAGAAAAAAGGCGTAGAGGCATTATTAAAAACATATGATTGATGATAGCAGGAAGTATATAGAGCTCATCGGTATTGGCCTGCCTAATCGTGGCGCTGAGTTGTTGGCACGTACTGTAATGCAGGAATGCACTGAAAAATATGGACGTTGTGTTTTTGCTACCTCGCAGAAGCTTCCTCCTGAAGAGCTTAAGAGGCTTGGGTTAAAACGCTGTTTACGAAACGGCAAGGGACCTATTACCGTTCTTCGGTCGAAATTAAAAGGTCAGAAACTGAGGAAGAGTCAGCGACGTAAGTTCAGATACGGTCTGCTCTCTTTGTTGAGTAGGAATGTTAGAGAGTATTTGGGGTATGTCTTAGAGCAAGATGTTGATTTGGTCTTAGATGCATCTGGATTCGCTTATGGCGACTATTGGGGTGCCAAAAAGGCACAGCGCCGCCTAACCGACAGGCTGCCTCAGTGGAAGGCGAATAACGTTCCATTGGTGTTCTTGCCACAATCGTACGGCTCGTTTGACGAAGAGGGCTTTGAAGAAAGCTTTAAGCCAGCGGTAGATTATGCTTCCTTAATTTGTGTACGAGACCAACAGTCAAAAAGTTACTTAGAAAAATTCACATCACGTGCTGAGCTTTTCCCCGATATTACGTTTTCCCTAGATGGTTTTGTTAGTGATGGATGCTCTGATCAGCCTTACTCGCTGTTCATACCTAACCAAAAAGTTATTGACTCAGGAAGTATTTCTCGAAGCGCTTACATTTCACTCGCTCAAGAATTTGTTGCCCTATCTCGAGAGCTGGGGGTAGAGCCTGTGATACTAAATCATGAAGGGAGTAAGGATTTAGATTTATGTAGAGAAATGGCTTTATCCGAGAAATTGCGAATATTGGACCCAAGGGATGCCCTGAGAATAAAGGGGATAATTGCTGAGGCGTCATTTGTTTTTTCCTCTCGGTATCATGGGGTTGTGTCTAGTTTGGCAACTTGTACCCCTGTTGTAGTTTTGGGGTGGAGCCATAAATATCGTGAATTACTAGCCGACTTTTCTCTTGAGCACTGTTTGATCGCTAATGAATCTCATGCGTTGATGCAGCTGAAGGAGTTTTGCAAAGAAGATAATTTGGCTAAAGTGCGTAAAAAAATTGGTGAGAAGTTGCCGCATGTACGGCAATCATTATGTTCACTTTGGGAAGAAGTTTTCGCTTCTGTGTCAGGCTGAGTTAATTTTCCTTGCTATATTCCCGATAATTGCCAAGGGCTTCCCGCGGCGATTATCTGTATAATTCTGGGTCAAACTACCCGCCATACTCGGTACCCTGGAGCGTGGCTCGCTGCGGCCATTGTGTCGACAGCTCTGAAATTACCCCCAAAGAAATCGAGTTTTTCATGTTACTACTGTCTAAAAAAGAAGACTGGCTCGGCAATATCCGCGCCGATATCCTCGCTGGTTTAGTGGTTGCGCTGGCGCTGATTCCCGAAGCGATCGCTTTTTCCATCATCGCGGGCGTAGACCCCAAAATCGGCCTGTATGCGTCGTTTTGTATCGCGGTGGTCATTGCCATCGTAGGCGGCCGCCCGGGGATGATCTCGGCGGCCACGGGGGCGATGGCGCTGCTGATGGTTACCCTCGTTAAGGAGCATGGCTTGCAGTATTTGCTAGCCGCGACCTTGCTTTGCGGGGTATTGCAGATCATTGCAGGCTACCTAAAGCTGGGGCAGCTGATGAGCTTCGTGTCGCGCTCGGTAGTCACCGGCTTTGTGAATGCCCTGGCCATTTTGATCTTTATGGCGCAGTTGCCCGAACTCACTAACGTAACGTGGCACGTCTACGCCATGACGGCGGCGGGTCTAGGGATAATTTACCTGTTCCCGCTACTGCCTAAAGTGGGCAAGGTTGTCCCGTCGCCGTTGGTATGTATCCTGACGCTCACTGCATTTAGCCTGATGGCAGGCTTGGATATTCGCACGGTAGGCGACATGGGTGAGCTGCCCGACACGCTGCCTATGTTCCTGTGGCCAGACGTGCCGCTGAACTGGGAAACACTGCAGATTATCTTTCCTTACTCGGCCGCGTTGGCAGTAGTGGGTTTGCTGGAGTCGCTGATGACGGCAACGATCGTCGACGACCTCACCGACACGGGCAGCGATAAGAACCGCGAGTGTAAAGGCCAGGGTATTGCCAATATTTTCTCGGGCTTGCTCGGTGGTATGGCGGGCTGTGCCATGATCGGTCAGTCGGTTATCAATGTTAAGTCGGGTGGCCGAGGCCGTTTGTCGACCTTCTTTGCCGGGGCGATGTTGCTGACAATGGTGGTTTTTCTCAGCGATTGGGTGTCGCGTATTCCGATGGCAGCGCTGGTGGCGGTAATGATTATGGTGTCGATAGGCACCTTTAACTGGTCCTCCATCAAGGGCCTGAAGACGAACCCGCTGTCGGCCAACATCATTATGCTAGCCACCGTGGCGGTGGTGGTATGGACCCATAATCTGGCTTTCGGGGTGCTGACGGGTGTGCTGCTCGCGGCGCTGTTCTTTGCCAATAAGGTTAGCCACTTCATGTATGTGGACAGCGTGCTCAAAGAGGGCGGCGGCCAGCGTAACTACCGCGTCGTCGGTCAGGTGTTCTTTAATTCAGCGGATCGCTTCGCGGCAAACTTTGACTTTAAGGAAGCCCTTGATAAGGTGGTCATAGACCTGAGCCGCGCCCATTTTTGGGATATTTCTGCCGTTGCCGCTTTGGACAAGGTGGTCATCAAATTCCGCCGAGAAGGTGCAGAGGTCGAGTTGATTGGCTTAAACGATGCCACGGCAACCATTGTCGATCGCTTTGGTATTCACGATAAACCCGAAGAAATTGAAAAAGTGCTGGGAGCCCACTGATGACGGATAACTATGTCTTGGCCTGCATTGATGGCGCCGCACTTAGCACCGCCGTGTGCGACTACGCGGCGTGGATCGCCAGCCGCGTTCAGGCGCCGGTTAAGCTACTGCACAATCTTGAACATCGCCCGCAGGCGGCGGTGGCCGATTTAAGCGGCAGTATTGGCCTTGGCAGTCAGGAAGAGCTGCTGGAAGAGCTCACCCGGGTCGAGCAGGAGCGCAGTCGTCTGTTGATGCAGAAGGGTAAATTGATGCTCAAGGCAGCCGAAGAACGGGTGCATGCAGATGGCGTGGAACAGGTTGAGTGCTGGCAGCGCCACGGTAGTCTGCAGGAATCGCTGATTGAGAACGAGCAGGATATCCGCGTGCTGGTGATGGGCGTGCGCGGTGAGGAGCATCACGCGGGGCAGTTAGGTGCGCATTTGGAAAGTGTTATTCGCGGCTTGCACCGGCCGGTACTGGTGGTGAACAGTGCGTTTAGTGCACCGAAGAACGTCATGCTTGCCTATAACGGCACCGAGGCGTCTCAGAAGGCCCTGGACATGGTGGCCGCCAGCCCGCTCTTCAAAGACATTCCCTGCAAGCTGGTTTACGTTGGCGACGACAAACGGGCGGCGGAGATTTTAGCTGATGGCAGTCGCCGGCTCACGGCGGCGGGCATAGCGCACGAGAGTGTGCAGCTGCAGGGAAAGATCGACGAGGCACTCATCAGTTACCAGGCGAAAGAAGGGATCGATCTCACCGTTATGGGGGCGTACAGCCACCACCGCATTCGCGATGTGCTGTTGGGTAGCTTTACGGCAAAAATGCTCAGCAAGACCCAAAAGCCGCTGCTGCTATTGCGCTAGGCGGGTTGAATCTGTCCGCTCTTCACATCGCCTAGCGGTGTGTTCGGCGGTAACATCGCCCTCAAGTGATGATTTCGGTCGCACTTGGAGGGTGAAAACTCGCCGCCAAGCGTTGTGCGATCGCCAAACCTGATAAAACGATAAACAAGGGGAAGGCTATGAACGCAATACAACCCGCCGTCAATGAGATTGCTGTACCACTTCACCAGGCATTTGAGCTACAGCGCCAGGCCTATTTGGCCGCGCCAGTGCCCAGCTACAGCGAGCGCAAACAAGACCTTCAGCGCTTGAAGAGCATGCTTAGCGACAACCGCGAAGCGATTATTGATGCGATCTGTCAGGATTATGGCAATCGCTCACGTCACGAGAGTTTGTTTGCGGAAATCATCGCAGTAACCGATGCCATCAACGATGTGATCAAGCATCTAAAAAAATGGATGCGCGTACAAAAACGCCACGTTGATCACACCATGTTTCCCGGCGGTCGCAACCGTGTCATTCCCCAGCCCTTGGGCGTGGTGGGAATCATCGTACCGTGGAACTTTCCGGTAAACCTCAGCTTTGTGCCCATTGCCCAAGCCTTTGCCGCCGGCAATCGCGCCATGGTGAAAATGTCTGAGAACTCGCGCGCACTGAGCGCCTTGCTTCGCGAGTTGACCGCCAAGTACTTCGCTGAAGACAAGCTGCAGTTTTTTGATGAAACCGGCGGTGTCGGTATCGAATTTTCGAAGATCCCCTTCGACCTGCTCGTGTTTACCGGCTCAGGCCAGACCGGCAGGTCGGTGATGGCTGCCGCAGCGCAAAATCTGACACCAGTGGTGTTAGAGCTAGGCGGTAAGGCCCCTGCGGTGATTGACCCAGACTACCCGATTGAAAAAGCCGTTGGACGAATCATGTTCATCAAGCAATTCAATGCCGGGCAAATTTGCACCAACGTCGACTATGTATTCGTGCACAGCAGCCAACGAGAAGCCTTTGTGAACGAGGCCAAACGCTACGTTGCCAAGCACTGCCCTGATATTAATCATCAAGACTACACCTCAATTATTGACGACCGCTCGATGCAGCGATTACAGGCGACGCTTGAGGATGCGCGTTCGAAGGGGGCAACGGTCATCAACCTGAACGACCAAGACGCGAATATCGAGGCGCGAAAACTGCCGCTGCACCTGGTGTTGGAC
Organism: uncultured Spongiibacter sp.; assembly: GCF_964011655.1. Classification (NCBI taxonomy): domain Bacteria; kingdom Pseudomonadati; phylum Pseudomonadota; class Gammaproteobacteria; order Cellvibrionales; family Spongiibacteraceae; genus Spongiibacter; species uncultured Spongiibacter sp. Next base: position 67,372 of record NZ_CAXGPO010000004.1, read on the forward strand.
ACCACGCCCGAAATGACCATTCGCCAGCGCGAAACTTTCGGCCCGCTGTTAATGGTGTTGGAGTACGACACCCCGTCCGAGGTGGTCGACTACGTGAATGCCCATGACCGCCCGCTGGCGTTTTACCCTTTCACCAAGAAGCGCGAGTTGGCCGACATGTATATTGAGCGGGTCATGTCGGGTGGCGTAACGGTTAACGATGCGCTGTTCCACCTTGCTCAGCACGATCTGCCCTTTGGTGGTGTGGGCGGCAGTGGCATGGGTCACTATCACGGCTATGAAGGGTTTATCACCTTCAGTAAGCTGCGTCCGATCTACTATCAGCCCGGTTTCTCACCGATGGAGTGGCTGCGCCCACCCTATGGCAATTTCGCCACGCGCTTCTACAACCTGCTGCTAAAACTCAAGGGCTGATCGCTCGTCATTTAGCCAGTGTCTCAATAGGGGAGCGTAGCTGCTCCCCGTGCTTCCCAGAAAACCAATAAATAGGAATTGCTATGAAGACTGCAATGCGCCTGTTGAGCAGTACTGTGCTGCTCGCGATGACCCTAAGCGGCTGTAGCCGCGACGTTGACACGAAGGTCAGCGCTGATAGCCAGCCTGTTAATGCTGAACGAATCATTGCTGCCGCGCCCGGTGAGTGGGTGAGTCACGGACGTGATTATGCCGAGCAGCGTTTTAGTCCGCTCAAGCAGATCAACGATGACACGGTAAGTGAGCTGGGCCTGGCGTGGTATGCCGACTTGCCCACGCGTCGCGGCATTGAGAGCACGCCGCTAATGGCAGACGGCGTGCTATATGTAACGGCGTCGTGGGGCCACGTGCTCGCCTTTGATGCACGTAACGGCGCATTGCTTTGGCACTTCGACCCCAAGGTTCCCAAGGACTACGGCGTCAATGGCTGCTGCGACGGGGTTAACCGTGGGGTGGCGCTTTGGGGCAACGCTGTTTACGTCGCCAGTTATGATGGCCGCTTGAGTGCCCTCGACAGGCACACAGGCGAGCTGCAATGGCAGGTGGATACCCGAATAAACCAGCAAGACCCCTACACCGTTACCGGTGCGCCGCGTATTGTCGACGGCCGCGTCATTATCGGTAACGGCGGTGCCGAACTCGGCGTTCGCGGTTATGTGAGTGCCTTTGACGCAAAGACCGGTGAACTGGACTGGCGTTTTTATACGGTGCCCGGCAATCCGGCAAAGGGCTTTGAAGACGACACCCAGAAAATGATCGCCAAAACCTGGCACGGTAAATGGTGGGAAAATGGCAAGGGCGGCGGTACCGCTTGGGACTCTTTCGCCTACGACCCCGAGCTGAATCTGCTTTACATCGGGGTTGGCAATGGCTCGAGCTGGAACCGCAAAGCGCGCAGTGATGGCAAAGGCGATAATTTATTCCTGTCGTCGATTGTGGCCGTGAAAGCTGACACTGGGGAGTATGTCTGGCACTACCAAACGACCCCCGGCGACAGTTGGGACTACACGGCGACACAGCACATGATTCTCGCCGAGTTAGAGATTGATGGCGTCGAGCGTAAGGTCATTATGCAAGCGCCGAAAAACGGCTTCTTTTATGTGCTCGATCGCCGCAGCGGCGAATTATTGTCAGCTGAGAAATACATGCCCGTAAACTGGGCGAGCCATGTGGATATGGAAACGGGGCGGCCGGTGGAAGCCGCGGGCCTGCGCGATGGTACTTTCCCGGGCATGGTGCGACCCGCGCCCAGTGGCGCCCACAATTGGCAGCCCATGTCATTCAGCCCGCAAACCGGCTTGGTGTACATTCCGGCGATGAGTTCGGGGGCAATCTATTCAGACGACTTTTCCGCGAAGGACCGCAAGGGCACCTGGAATACCAACTACGCTGTTGAAGCAATGCTCGAGGTGCCCGACCAGGTGACAGTAGAGCAACGCAAGGCAATGGGTGAAATGCTGCTGCAGTCGGTGCTGATCGCGAGGGACCCTGTTAGCAATACCGATGCCTGGCGAATTGAGGGCGGCTACTTCTCGGCCAGCGGCTTGCTGTCCACGGCGGGGAACTTGCTATTTCAAGGAGACTTGGACGGGCAGTTTCGCGCCCGCGCGGCCGATACCGGGAAGTTGCTTTGGCAAAAAGATGTACAGGGAGGTTTGATGGCTGCACCGATGAGCTATGAGCTTGATGGTGAGCAGTACATTGCCATTGCCCAGGGCTGGGGAGGTATCAGTGGCCTGCCCTACGGAGCGGTATCTGGCCCGAGGAATATGATCAATATTAGCCGCGTGCTGGTCTTTAAGCTCGGTGCCAATACCGAACTGCCGCGCATCCCTGTTGTTGAGCAAGCCCTGCCAAAGCCCGCATTGGCGGCGGCAAGCGATGAAGACATTGCGAAAGGGCGTGAGCTGTTCAACCTCTACTGCGCGGTCTGTCACGGCGGCAATGCCATTAGTGCGGGGCTGATTTCCGATTTGCGTTACCGCATTAATGATCTCGACGACGCGTGGCTTGCCATTGTGCGCGACGGTGCGTTGGCCTCCATGGGCATGCCCGCGAGAGGTGAGTTTATTGATAACGATGAAGCCATCGCGATCAAGCACTATGTTGTCGAGCAGGCGCGCTTAGGACACGAGCGTGGCGAGAAGCGCTTGATAAGGGGCGCTGCGCAATAGCCTATCCGCAGAGGGAAAAACAGCGGCTCTTGCCGCTGTTTTTTTGTGCGCTTATTTCGCTGAACTTATTTAACTGAACTTAAGGTTACTGGCCGGGTATTTTCCAATGCGTTCAGGAAGGTGACAATGCTCGCCGTGTCAGCGTCGCTGAGTGAGCGGCCAAGTTGTAACCACGCCATCTGTTTTACCGCTTCGTCCAACGTTTTGGCCGCGCCATCGTGGAAGTAGGGCGCGGTGCGTGAAATATCGCGCAGCGCTGGCACCTTAAACACAAAGCGGTCGCTCGCCTTGCCGGTTACTTCCTGACGGCCAATGTCGCTGGTATTGGTATAGGCATTCACCACACCCATTTTTTGGTACATGGTGCCGCCCAATGTCGCGCCGCTGTGGCAGGCGATGCAGCCCGTGCTAATGAAGGTTTTCAAGCCCTGCTTTTCCGCTGCGCTCAGTGCTTGGTCGTCGCCCGCCAAGAACTCGTCAAAACGGTCGCGGGTAATCAACGTGCGCTCGAAGGCGGCAATCGCTTCGGCCATATTGTCGTAGCTCAGCGCGGGCTCAGCATTGGGAAAGGCCTTGGCGAAGGCTGTTGCGTAACCCGCGTCACGCAGCCGCTGTTCAGCGGTTGCTTCATCGGGCATGGCCATTTCTACCGGGTTGAGAATGGGGCCCTTTGCCTGGGCTTTCAGGTCGGCGGCGCGGCCGTCCCAGAACTGTGCAATGTGAAAGCCGGCGTTAAACGAGGTGGGTGAGTTGCGACCGCCGCGTTCGCCGAGCGCGCCTGGCGAGGTGGGCTCGTTGTCGACACCGGCACCGTTGTTGTCCACTTGGTGGCAGCTGTTGCAAGACTGACTACCATTGGTCGATAGCGCCGTTTCAAAATAGAGCTGTTCACCTAGGGCAATGCGCTCGGGCGTGTCATTTTCGCTGCCAGGCATTGCCGCGGGCAGTGGTTTGAAAAAGGCTTGTGCCTGGGCGCGAAGCGCGGCATCGGCGTTGGCTGTTGCGCTGGTAGCAAGGCCGCCAAGGCACAGGCCGACGACCGCGAGGGTATTTTTAACGCTGTTGTTAAGCACGGGTATTACTTCCTTGGGTAAATTAAGGAGGCATCATACGTGCTCGAATCGCTAAGATTAAATCTTAAAAATCTATCGTTCTCATAGGATTTGGCAATAGCGGTTAGTGTCGCTGCCTACCACTGGTAGCTCATGCTGGCGAATACGCTCCGGCCGGGGTTTTGGCTTGGGTTATAGGTGCCCGGGAACATCGCGGTATCAATCACTTGGTTGAGGCTGCGCTCGTCACTTAAATTTTTGCCGCCAACCGTCAGCGCCCAGCCTTGTTCGTCACTGCGCAGTGTCAGGTTTGCGGCGACGGTTGTGGTGTCGGGAATGCGCGTATTGTCGTCCAGGTCGGTGTCCGTGTAGTGCTCACCCTGATGCTGAATATTCATGCTGGCACGCAGCAGAAGGTTGCCCAGCTGATACTCCAGCGTTGGGCTTATTGTGGCCGTTAACTCCGGCGCGAAAGCCAGGCGTTTCCCGCTGAGGTCTTGTTTGGCGCCGATGCCATCGCTAATGGGTGCCGGGCCGTTTTCATATTTTTTGTAACGGGCGCGCAGGTAGCCCAGTGAGGCGTTGATGCTGAGCGGGGTATAGGGTGTGAGCCACTGAATCTCGCTCTCGATACCTTCGGAAAATGCAGCCGCGGCATTGGTAACGTCGAACAGTAGACCGTTAAATGCAAGAACCTGAAGGTCATCAAAGTCCATGCGGTAGGCAGTCATATTGAGCTGTAGGCTGTTATCGAGCCAGCGGCTACGCAGGCCCAGTTCGAAAGATTGCGCCTCTTCCGGCTCGAACTCCAGCTGCTCGCCAGTGAAGGAAATGGCATTAACGCCACCACTTTTGAAGCCGCGGGAGAGGCTGGTGAAAAAGGAAATGTCGTCGTTCAAAAAGTAGCTGAGTGTGAGCTTGGGGGATAACTGGGTTTCAGTGCGTTCAATCTCGCCGGGGGCGTAGTCCTGGCCGCCAGTGAGGGTTGCGGTAATACAGGGCAGCAATGGGTTGCTGCACACGCCTTGGCCAGTGGGAGTGGACTTCTTCGTTTCCCGGTTCAGGCGCAGTCCCGGTGTAAGTACCCACTTTTCGCTAATATCCCAGCTCACCTGGCCAAACAATGCGGTGGCGGCGGTGTCCTGGCGATAGTCAAAACGGTAGTAATCGGTTTCCTGAAGTAGGTTGGTCAATTGCGGCAGGATGGCGGCCAAGGTGCCGGCCAAAGGGTTGCCGGGCACATTACTACTGCCACTTAGTAGCTGCTGGGCATCTTTGGTTAGCACGTAGGAGGCAATATCCTGGCCAGCAATAATGTCGGCAATGATGCGAAAGTCACTCTGGAAATAATACAGGCCGCCGATAAATTCAACATTTCCACCCAGCCCAAATAAGCTGTCTGCCGCGCCGCTAAAGCGCCACTCGAAAGTTTGTTGGCGATAATCGTCGACCTCGTCCAAGGTCAATAAATCGGCGGGGGAGACATCCAGGTCCTGTCGTTGTTCGACATCCAACCAGGACAGGCCGATGACAGCGGTGGTGTCCAGTCGCGATAAGCCAGCCACTTCACCAAAGTCATAGCTACCGCGCAGGGCCAAGCTATCTGAGCGCTGGTAGAGCTTGCCGTCTTCATTAAAGCTGGTTTGGAAGTTGAAAGGGTCATCTTCGATTTCGGGATCGAAGTTTTGCAAATAGTCTCGGGTATCGTCGTCGAGCTTCATTAACTGCCGTGGCCAGAAGTTAACGCGGGTGACGGATTGCTGCGCAATAAACTCCAGTTCACTGCGGTCACTCGGTTGCCAATTGAGCTTTGCTCGCAGCGCGTCTTGGTCGCGGTCGTCCTCTTTTCGCTCGAGTTTGGTATTTTCCAGGCGGCCGTCGCGCTGCCACTTCATGGCGGACAAGCGCAGTCCGAGACTGGGGCTAAAGCGATACCCGACGCCCGCCTCAAGACGTTGTTCACCGTATTCTTCGTCGCGGTAGCTCAGCTTCCCTTCACTGCCTTCCTCGGCGGGGACAGTTTGGCTGCTGACATTGAACACACCGGCGATCGTATTTTTACCGAACAGCGTGCCCTGTGGGCCGCGCAGCACTTCCACCCGTGCAAGGTCATACATCGATTCGCTGAAGTAGCTGGGGCGACCGTAGAACACCTCATCCTGAACCAGCCCTACCGCAGGCTCGAAGCTGGGGTTAAAACTGTTGGTGCCAAAGCCGCGAATGAATACCTGAGGTGAGGACGGGCTGGTGAACTCGACTCTGACATTGGGTACGTAGGCTGACACGGCGACCAAATCGCCGATGGCGTTGTCCTGCATAAAGTCGCCAGACAGGGCGCTGATTGAAATTGGAACGTCCTGCAGGCTTTGTTGGCTCTTCTGCGCGGTGACGACCACCTCCTCTAAAACGCGGGGGCGGTTTTCGGCTTCGGCGTTGGGGCTGAGCAGCGCTAAGGCAAGGATGCCTAGGGCGGTCGTTCTACTATTGCTGTGCGTTGTCATGGCGTTTTCTCGTTTTTATTATGTATCGTTTTTTGTGTTCTGGTGTGCTTAAAAGCCGGTAATGATCAGCAAACTACCGGTAAAAAGCAGCAGGGCGTAAACCACATTGCGAAAACGTTGCTCGTCTACCCGGTGGTGGAGATATTCACCTACGACGACGCCGGCGACTAACACCGGGGCAATTGCGGCGACCTTGGGTAGCGCGGTGTAGAGGCTTCCATCAATGGCGAAGACGACGGTGAGTAAGCTGTTTAAGCTGAACCACACGGTGATCAGTGTGGCGCGAAAAGCCGCTTTATCAAGTTGGGTGCCCGTCAACGCATAGACCAGTAACGGGCCGCCAGAGGCGTAGAGGCCGTGGGTAATCCCGGCGCCCAGCATCCAGCCCCGTGTCCACAGCGCGCCGTGACGGCGGCTGCTCAAACCGCGATAGGCGCGCAGCAGCTCGCGCCCCGCAAACCAGACAACCAGGGCGCCAAATAATAATTGCAAAAGCTGATCGCCGAGCCAGGGCCTCAACAGATAGCCCGCCAAGGTGCCACTAACCATTAACGGCAGAATCAGCTTAAGTAAGGTGGGCCAATGAATGTGCTGGTGGTGGCGGGCCAGTAGGTAGCCTGTCATACAGATATTCAGCGGTACCAGCACGGGTAGCATGGCCTCAATGGGTAGCAACAAGGCGCCGAGTGATAGGGCGATAACAATGCTGCCAAAGCCGGTGATCGCTTCAATGCTGTAGGCAACAAAAACGAAAATCGCCAGAAGAATCCAAGGGTCCATTAATGCTGCTCCAGTTCCACGGCAAATTTGCGCCGCATTAGGCGGTGGAAGGTTGTTGGCGCAACGCGCCACAGCAAGCTTGCCAACCAAATGCCGCGATGGGGAAACAAGTGTGGTTTGCGCCGTTCGGCGGCCTGTAAAATTGCTGCGGCCAGCGGTTCGGGCTCGCCAATGCCGCCGAGGGTGGAGCGTGCGTGCCGCGCAGCGTTGCCATCGGCACCGAGGGCATTTTGTTCGATATTGGTGTTCACGAAGGCGGGGTAGACCATCAGTACGTGCACACCATTGTCCTGTTCTTCGCCGCGTAGTACTTCAAAGAACTGACTCAGTGCAGATTTAGCGCTGCAATACGCGGCTCGGCCGAGCACCGGCATCCAGCCCGCCATTGAGCCAATGTTAATGATACTGCCGCGGCTGCGTCGCAGCAGCGGGAGTAAGGCCATGCTAAGCGATACAGGGGCTTGCCAGTCGATAGCCATTACCTTTCTAAACACCGCCGGATCAGTGTGGCCGGCGAGAGAGCGGTGGGTAATACCGGCGTTATTCACCAGGATATCCAGGCGTCCACTTGCGGTGATGGCCTGAGCGACAGCGTCGATAGCGGCTGCATCGGCAAGGTCGGCAACAACGGTGTGCACACGCTCGTTGCCGAGTGCTGCGCTGCGTTGCTGCAGTCCCTCGGCGTCGCGGTCGACGAGCCACACGCAGTCACCGCGTTGATAAAACTGTTGCGCCATCGCCCAGCCGAGCCCGCTGGCGGCACCGGTAATGAGTACTGTCTTCATAGCTGCCCCCGGGCGCGGGCGTGGTCGATAAACAGCTCCAATACTTGCGCTGAACTCAACTGCGGTTGATAGCCAAACTCTTCTTTCAAACGGCGATTACTCAGTACCGGGCGATAGCGCAAGAAGTTAATCTGCTCGGGTCGATAGCGGCTTAGGCCGAGTCGATGCCCCACTGCGAGGGCGGTTTTAAGCAGCGCCGCAGGTAAGCGCAACAGGGGTTTGTTTAAACGCTTTGCCACTTCATCAATGCGCAGGGCGCCGTCACCGGCGAGATTAAACATGCCCACTTGGGATTCAATAATGCCTTTCTCCACAATCCGGAGCAGGTCTTCGTCCCAGATAAAGACAAAGGGCGAGTCAGAGCCGCGAATAGCCAACAGGCGTTTCTTCTCAAACAGCTGGGTAATCTGATTGCGGGTTTGGCGCCCCAGTACAGTGCCTGGGCGCAAAATGAGCTGCTTGAGCTCCGGGTGCGCGCGGCGCTGCTCGGCTAAATACTCTTCAACCAAACGCTTGTGGCGGGCATAGGCAAATTCGTCATTGCCGCGCAGCGGGTCGCTTTCATCGATCCAGCTGGGGTTGTCGGGATGGTAGCCATAGGCTGCGCCGGAGCTGGTGACGGTGAGGTGTTGTACACCGGCCTTCAGGCAACAATGCACAACATTGCGCGTGCCGTTTACGTCGATATCGTAGTCGCGCTGCTCGTCGCCGCTGGCTTCGAGTACTGAGGCGAGGTGCACAACGTGGCTGACCTGGTGCTCGCTCAGAATGTCAGCCAGCTTCGGGTCGCGAATATCGCACTGGATGTGATTCGCGTCGTCAGTAGGGCGAATATCAACGCCAATCACGGAGTAATCTTCACTGAGTCGCTGGCTGAGTTGGCGACCGATATAGCCGCCGGCGCCGGTAATGAGAATACGTTTAGGCATGAATAGTCTCCGCGCTGCGCGACCAGTAAAAAGCCAAACAAAGGCCGGCAGCCAAATGCCAGAAGCTCCAGAAGCCTGCGATAAGCATCATGCCGCCCGCCTGGGGGAAAAACGTGAAAATGATCGACAGGCCGAGTGCTGAATTTTGTATGCCGACCTCCATGGTGACGGCGCGGCGCTCGGCCTGGGGAAGTTTGATAACGCGCCCTGCCAAGTCGCCAAGCAGCAGTGCGCCAGCGTTTTGCAGGGCAACGAGCAGCAAGATGCGGTCGGCGTACTCCATAAATAGCTGCTGGTTGCGGGAGAAGGCGATCACGACAAAGCACAGAAACACCAGCAGGGTGACCGCGCGCATGGGCTTTTCGGCGCGGGTGGCCCATTCAGGGTGGCGTTTGCCAACGGCCATGCCCAGTAGCATGGGCAGCACTAGTACCAATGCGACCAGCAGCAAGATATTCATTGGCTCCAGAGAAATGCCGCGCAGCAACTCCCGGGTGGCGGGGTTGAGCTGCGCGTAAAGGCCAAAATTAAGGGGAGTCATCACGATGGCCGCCAAGCTCGAAACGGCGGTCATGCTGACCGAGACGGGCACACTGGCGCGGCCCAGCCAGGTCATAATATTGGAGAATGTCCCGCCGGGGCAGGAGGCGATGAGTATCATACCCAGTGCTAATTCTGCGGGCACGGCGAAGGCGATTGTCGCCAGGCAGGTCGCTGCTGGCAGCAGAAGAAACTGCGCCACCAAACCGGCAGCGGGCGCGTGGGGTTGCCGCAATACGCGAACGAAGTCGTCACGGCGCAGGCCCATGGACACACCAAAGATCATGCCCGCTAGAATCCCGTTAAGCAGGATCAGGCTCTGGGGGCTAAACGCGACTTGAATATCAGCGTACATACGCGGCGTCGCTCTGTGGCAGGTCTCGTTGCAGTTGTTGAATATGCTGATTCACGCTGCGCCGATAGCTGTCTTTGTGCACGTAGTAGGCCATGCGCTCTAGTTGCAAATAGCGATAGCCGCCATCGAGGCGCTGGCCGCAGTGGCGTTTGATGTCGCGCTCCAATTGCTGGGCGGCTTTGCCGCCGGCTAATTGCTGACGAATATACAGAGCGACCATCTCGGCCTGCTCGCTACGACCCTCCCAGCCAAGCCCCGTTGCTTCAATCATGCCCATCACAAACAAATTGCGGTGCTCGGGATGGAACACATTTAAATACAGTGAGGGCGCACCGCCGTCTTGCCAGTTGAGGTGCTTGCGGTCGATAAATGGATAGTGGAGCTGGTAACCGGTCGCCTGCAAAATCAGGTCGTAGTCGGCGCATTCGCCATTGCTGAACTCGACGCTGAGGCCGTTGGTGTTGGCAATGTCGCCGCGGGCGGTGATGTCGCCATGACCAAGGTGATGCAGCATCTGTGAGTTGATCACCGGGTGTGACTCATACATTTTGTAGTCGGGATCGGGCAGGCCGTAGTCCGAGGGTTTACCCACCGCAAGGCGAATCATCAATGCGTCAAGGCGCTGTTTTATTGGCCTCGGTAGTGGAATCAGTCCGCCCAGCGTATCAGTGGGGCGGCCAGCGATAAACTTGGGAAGAAAGTAATAGCCGCGTCGCACCGACACGTCGACGGCGCTCGCGCGGTGCACGGCATCCACGGCAATGTCGCAGGCGGAGTTGCCACAGCCGACAATTAATACCCGCTTGCCGGCAAAGACTTCCGCATTGCGGTAGTCGGCAGAGTGCATTAGCTCGCCGGTATATTCACCGGGCAGCGCTGGCGCGTTGGGGTGATGCAGGGTGCCATTGGCGATTAGCAGGCCGTCGAAGTCTTCGATATGGCGCTTGCCATGCTGTTCGCTAACGATCCGCCAGCCGCCATTGTCGAGCGGGCTAGCATCAATCACTTTGGTGTTAAACCGGTAGTGAGGGTAGAGGCGGAAGTGCTGGGCGAAGTCTCGGAAATACTGGCGCAGTTCGCTGTGATGCGGATAGGGTGCACCGCTTTTTGCCATGGGGAACTCTTTGAACTCGGTCATGTGGCGCGACGAGATCAAGTGGGCCGAGTCGTACATAGTGCTGTGTGGATTGTCGATGTCCCACAGGCCGCCAACATCGCTGTGCAGCTCAAATCCGGTAAAGGGGATGTCGTACTTTTGTAAATTCCGGGCAGCCGCCAAGCCCATCGGGCCAGCGCCAATTAATGCGTACATAGCACATACTCTTGTTATCATTATTGCAATACAGCTTAATTGAACAGCTATTGCGCGTAACGGCTTTTTCAGGACGGCAATCTGCCAATTCAGGACTATGACCGAACCCACCGTCACATTGCGGTTTACCCAAGGCTTGTTGCAGGCCGCCGAACGCCGGGGTATTGAGCTTCCCCCCGCGTTGAGTCGTCGTGTGCCGGAAACCGGGCGCACGCCTTTGGCGGTGCAAGATCAATTGTGGCAGGCCTACTGTGATGCCGTTGATGACCCCTTGGTCGGTTTGCAGCTTGGCCTGGGATTGCAGGTTGGCCACCTGGACCTTGTCGGCATGCTTCTGATGAGCTGCGAAACCCTCGGCGAGGCACTCGACCTGCTACTGGAATATCACCCCATTGTGGGCGAAGGGGGCGACTTTGCTCTGCGTCACGCTGGTGGCAACTGCCTGTTAATCTATCAGCCCCACTATCAAACTTGCCGCCGCCAGCGGGTGGAAGCGGTGCTGGCCTGCGTACTGAATTTAGCGCGCTGGGTCAGTGGTGGGGAGTTTGCGGTGCGATGTCTACAATTTACCTCGGCTGCTGCCGCGCCTATGGCCGACTATCAGCGCATGCTGGGTGCATCGCTGCAGTTTGACGCTCCCGAGGATGCGCTGGTTTTCGACCCCGCCTTAGTTGCCACGCCGCTTATCCAGGCAAATGCTGAGATTCGAGATCAGCTGAAAAAGCTGGCCGATAAACTGTTGCAGGACATGGAGCGGGGCGAATACAGCATGGCTGTGCAGCGAATGCTTCGCCTGCAGCCTCAGTGGGGTAAGGAGCGAGTGGCCGAAGCACTGGGTATGAGCGGTCGCCACTTGGTACGTAAGCTCCAGCATGAGGGCGTCACTTTCAAGCTGTTGCGCAGCAGCTTGTTACAAAAAATGGCGGAAGAGCGCTTGCAACGTGGCGAGCCGGTGTCGGGCATCGCCGAGGAGTTAGGTTTCTCTGATGAGAGTGCCTTTGCAAAGGCCTTTAAGCGCTGGTCGGGGCAAACCCCTTCGCAGTATCGCGAGCAGTGACGGTAACTACGTATCAACCTGCATCACCGCTTGTGTCTTCATAAGAGGCTCTGACTGCGGAGCGCTATTATGTTTTTAGCCCGTTTGATTTATACCAGTGAGGTTGTTGAAGGCTTCGACCAACTCGATATTGAAAGTATCTTGAGTGTGGCCCGCGAGCGCAATGCCGCACTGAATGTGACGGGGGTGTTGTTTTTTAACAGCCGTTATTTCCTCCAGTGCCTGGAAGGCTCCCGCAGTAATATCAACGCAATCTACCACCGTATTCTCAACGACTCGCGTCACACAAACCCGGTTTTGCTCGATTATCGTGAAATTGCCGAGCGGGATTTTAGCGCCTGGCAAATGGGCTACATCGCAGAGACGCAGAAAACACGCGACCTTTATCGGCAGTTCTCGCCGGTGAGCGACTTCAATGCTTATCGAATGTCTGGTGAAAGCTGCTATCGCCTGCTTAAACAGATGGCGACATCCGCACCGATGCTGTGAGGCCTGCTCACTGATGGGGGCGGACTAAAATTGATCGACCTGACAGCTGTCTTCAGGGGCGCGATGGTCGACGATACACTCGAAATAGGGCACTTCAGCGTTGTACTGTCCGTCCAGCATTTTGCGCAACTGCTCAAAGGCGGTGCGCATCACGGGATGGGTGGCATCGGCCTCACTGCCGTGGCCGGCTAAGTTGAGCGTACCATCTGCCTCCCCCGCGCCGAGAGTGCCTGTGCCGGTTGTGCCGGGGTCTTGGCCCTCGGGAATGCCCACCACCGTGAAAAACTGTGTAGCGATGCCCGCCGTCGTCAAAGCACCTGCCATCTCGCGGCCCTGGTTGTGGGGCACTAAGCCATCGTTGACCGGGTGAATAACCGTAGCGGCCTGTACGCCACCCAGTTGCATTTGCGCCGCGTGCAAGGCGGGGGAGCGACGTTGATAGGCCAGTGGGCACTCTGCCGGTGTGCCGCCGGTGTCGCGTTCTATGCCCGCTGCTGCCGCCATGGCGGTGGCATTGCCGGTTGCCTCTGCGGCGGCCTTTGCCTCGCCATAGGTTTCGACGAGTTGGCTGACGCCCTCTGCGGTAATCCAATAGTCATACAGCGCCTTGCCGTCGTCACTGATGGTGGCTGATTCGACGATGGCGGTGCCCGAAACTGCGCCGCCCATCGACACGCCAAACAGGTATACCGTGTCGATGGAGGGAAATTTTTCCAGAGCATACTCTGTGGCGGCAATGGTGTCGTAAGCTCCGCGTAGCGTGGGAAAGCCCAGGTTGTCGCGGTAGTCGGTGGCCACAAAAGCAACGCCGCCAGGGCTGTTTTCATAGTGCTGGGCCAGGCGCAATTCGCGCCGCATGTGGGGCAGCCAGCTAGCCTGGACGGTGTGGCCGATGCCATGGCTAAACACCACGAGCCGGGTAGGCTGTTCGCCGCGCTTAAATACCAGCAGCCCTTCAGGCAGTGGCGAGTTCGACGCGCTGTCGGGGACGCACGAAGGGTTGATATCCAGGGGGCTTATTGTGTGCTGAGACGCTGTGACAAAGGTTTCGACAATCGCATTGTCACTTTGGGTTTGGCTATCGCTGCTGTTGTTGCAAGCGGCGACAAGGAGCGCAGCAATCGCTGCGCTACATCGAAGAAACGTCATAGGCGGCCACCATTGTTTGCCGGGCGCGTAGGCGCCCTGCTTATTATTAAAATGACTGGCCGATGATTATTGCACGGTATTTATAATTTGTGTCAATGGCTGCCGCCTTAAGCACGCTACGCGTGCTCTAGTGCCTGGCTTAAGTCGGCCTTCAGGTCGTCGATGTGTTCGATACCAATCGACAGGCGCACCATGTCGGCACTAACACCGGCTTTTAGTAACTCTTCGTCGCTGAGTTGACGGTGAGTTGTAGAGGCGGGAATAGCCGCACAGCTCTTGGCATCGCCGATATTTACCAGCCGGATAATCAGTTGCAAGGCATCGTAAAAGCGCGCGCCGGCTTCGCGGCCACCGTCAATGCCGAAGCTGAGGATGCCCGACGCCTGACCCTTCATATACTGCTTGGCCAGCGCGTGATCGCGGTGGTTGGGTAGGCCCGCGTAGCTAACCCAGTTGACCTTGGGGTGGTCCTGTAGGAATTGGGCAATGGCCAGCGTGTTGTCATTAATGCGTTCCATGCGCAGCGCCAGCGTCTCCAGCCCCTGTAAAAACAGAAAGGCATTGAAGGCGCTCATCGCGGCGCCCATATTGCGCAGCGGCACTACGCGGGCACGGGTGATGAATGCCGCTTCGCCAACATCCTTGGCGTAATTTACGCCGTGGTACGACACATCAGGTGTCGTCAGCAGTGAGAAGCGCTCGGCGTGTTCAGCCCAGGGGAATTTGCCTGAGTCGACAATCAGGCCGCCAATACTGGTGCCGTGACCGCCAATGTATTTGGTAGCGGCGTGGATAACGATGTCGGCACCATGCTCAATGGGCTTCAACACAAAGGGTGACGGCACTGTGTTGTCGACAATTAAGGGAAGGCCGTGGGCGTGAGCTAAATCAGCCAGGCGGCGAATATCAACGATATTGCCAGACGGGTTGCCGATGGACTCACAGTAAATGGCCTTGGTGCGCGCATCGATTTGCGCCGCCATACCATCGAAGTCGTCCTTGTCGACAAAGCGCGCTTCAATGCCCTGGCGAGGCAGGGTGTGGGCAAATAAGTTGTAGGTGCCGCCGTACAGTTCGCTAATGGTAATAAAGTTATCACCAGCTTCAGCGATGGTTTGGATGGCGGCGGTAATCGCTGCCATGCCTGAGGCCATTGCCAGGGCGCCGACACCGCCTTCGAGGGCGGCAATACGCTGCTCAAGCACACTGCATGTCGGGTTCATAATACGGCTGTAGATATTGCCAGCCACTTTGAGGTCGAACAGGTCGGCCGCGTGCTGGGCGCTGTCAAACGAGTAAGACGAGGTTTGGTGGATCGGCACGGCAACGGCATTTTGATTATCTGGCTCGTAGGCGTGATGCAGTGCAATGGTTTCGTCGCGCATAAATATCCCTCTGGTAAAACGTCCCTGCCGGGGCAAAGCCTGTGAATATACCGCACCTATCTGTGGATGCCACCTTTTGGTGCGCCGGCTCGATGTGAACTGGGTGACATGTCGCAGTTGTTCAAACGTATTTCCGCTAGGCTTAAGCACAATAAAATAAATTTAGCATTGCGGCCCTTGTGCAGTGCTGCGTGTTTGGAGACGTCTCGCCGTGAAGTTCAATCCACAGATTTTTCTGATGCTACTAACACTCGCTTCGTGTGGCGGAGGTGGATCCAGTGGAAGTGACGGCGGCCAGCCTGCACCGGCAGCCGGTAATCAGCCCCCACAGATTCAGGGGCAGCCAGGCATCGCTCAAGAGGGGCAGGCTTTTTCCTTCTCGCCCACGGTGATCGACCCCGATGGTGATGCGGTGACGGTAAGGGCTGAGGGACTGCCCGGGTGGTTGAACTTTGACGAATCCACGCATGTCTTGAGCGGTGTGCCGACCGCAAGCGATGTGGGGCGCGGTGAATTGATCACCGTGACCGCAAGCGATGGCCGCGCGACCGCGACGTTAGAGTTTGTGGTTGACGTCGCCTTTGAGCCATTGGAACAGGCACTGCGTACCGGTGATGCGCGCTATGTTGACCGACCGCAGCGTTTTATTGACAGCATGCAGGCGGCATCCAATGACGCTGTGTCGCAAGGCGCGATACTGCGTCAACAGTTGTTTAACTTAGACATTCACGGGCAGGCGCGCAGCGATGGCAGTAGCTTGACGGATGTGTCTTGGAACCCGACTCACGATGCAGGGTTGCTGACCGCCACGTTTGGTGAGAATACGACGCTCTTGTTTAGCAATTCGGTAGCGCACTCAGATTACACGGTGCAATCGCAGGGCTTGGCTGTCGCGGGTGAGCAGGCGGGGAAGAACCGCAATGCCGCTTTCGTCGCGCTGGCGAGTAATCCAATGCGCAATGTCTATCGCGATAGCGCAGCGGTAAATAGCCAGATGCAGCAATGGCTGCGCAACAGCGTGGACTGGTTGCGGGGCGGCGACACGCGGGCGACATTTAACGTAGTGATTGCCCAGATGAGTCAAAGCTACTATTTCCCAGACCGCGTTGCTACCCGGCAGTGGCTGGAGGAAAACTACCCCGAGCAAGTGGCCTACAATGAGCCCCAAAGCTGCGATGGTTCGGCACTGGCAGGCTGTTTGGCAGCGCAGCCCGACCTACTGATTGTCTCGCAAGTATCTGCTGAAGGAGCGGCGGGCGACGACGCTCGCAGGGCGATTGAACAGTGGTTGGCGGAAGGTAAACCACTTTTATATCTGCATCACGATGGCGACCTTAAGCCACTGGGAGAGGCGACCTTCGAGCAGCTTGGTGTGACCTATGCGGGCGATAATTACTGGCGGCGGCTCAGTGTTGAGGGCTATGACGTGAGGGGGCAACTAGATCGTGTTCCAGTAGAAGTGGAGGCGATTAATAGCCTCATTGCCCGGTTTGAATCCGGTGATTTCAGCGTGGATTTGGGCCTCTGTGCAGATAAAAACTGCCCTGCCGAGAGTGGGTATGCTCAGGAGTTCGGTGAGGCGGCGGAGTATGCGCAGCAGTTTTTCCGGCAACTGGATAGCCAGTCTCAGCCACTCTTTGATCGCGGTGGAATGCGTTATTACAAGTCGCTGTTGTTATTGGCTGATAGCTATCGGCAGACAGTGCGCTTTCCCATGGATAAACTGACCACCCCGACACCGGTGTTTTTGCAGGCGTATTTTGCCGACCATGTTCAGTATCAGCGCCGGGATATTAATCCAGTACCGGCTGATATGGGGAACTTTAGCCGCAGTGACTTCAGCCACATTCGGCCAGTTAGCCGCAGGGTGAAGCTAACTAGTCGGCGGCACTTTCGTGCGGCGGGTGTCTACGCGTTGCCCGGCAGAACGGTGACAGTTAGGCGAATCGACAGCGCTGCGGTAGCCACCACCATTTTTGTGAATACCCTGCGCAGTGGCGCGACCCACCCCTTCAATGAGAATGCTTATTCGCGTCCGAAATTTTTGCGGGGTCAGGCTTTGGCGCTGGCGCCCGGTCAGACCTTGCGATTTACCTCTGCCTACGGCGGCCCTATCCAGATTGGCTTTGACCGCAATGACAAGCAGGTAGAGTTTGAATTCAGCGAGGTGGGAGAGCACCCTTACTGGGCGGGAGAGGGTGACAATGCGGATTTTGCCGCCGCGATGGCACGTGGCGACTATGACTGGGCAGAACTCTCCACACCGGGCTTTGAAGTGCATTCCAAGCTGGAAAAAATGCGCAGCTCTATCGCCGAGTGGCGCAGCGCCGCCGAGCTGGCCCAAGCGACGGAGCGCTATATGTATAACTTTGCTCATGTACTGGCGGGCTTTCAAGGAGAGGGAATAGACCGTGTCAGCGAGATTCACCAATTCGCTGAGCAACGGGGTTGGCAGCTAGACACCATCGATATGGTGAAGCATATGAACGCCGACCAAGCGACGTGCGGCTACGGCTGTTCCGGAAACCCCTACGATGCGTACTGGTCTTTTAATCCGATAGGGCACGGTGACCTACACGAATTGGGTCATGGCCTTGAGCGTGGGCGCTTTAGATTCGCGGGTTGGGACGGCCATGCCAGCACTAATCCCTACTCCTACTATGCTAAATCTCAGTATTTTCTCGATACTGGTGAGGACCCCGGGTGTCAGGCACTGCCGTTTGATTCGTTAAAGCAAGCCTTGCTTGAAAGCCGCGCCAGTGCGGACCCCTTCGCAGATATGCAGCGTCGACAATTGAACGGCTGGTCTGAGGGCGTGGCGATAACAATACAAATGATGATGTCGGCTCAGGCAGAAGGTGTGCTCAGTGATGGCTGGCACTTGCTGGCTCGCCTACACATTATGGATCGCATTTTTAATCGTGCTGACAACAGTGACGAAAGCTGGCTGGCAGAGCGTGAGGCCTTGGGCTTTTCTTCCTACTCCCGCGCCGAAGCGCGCGCACTTTCAAATAATGATTGGTTGGCCATTGCGCTGTCACAGAGTACCTCGCGAGATATGCGTGAATACTTGGCAATGTGGGGCTTAGCCATCAGTGATAAGGCCGCTGCGCAGGTGGCCAGTTTTGCTTACCCAAGCATGCCGTTGCGCTTCTTTGATAGCGGTGCCCGCGACTACTGCAATAATTTCCAGCCAGCGTCGATGGCAATGGATTAGATCTTGGTCTAATCCAGCTGAACTGGGCGTTGAAAACCCTTACCCTGTGGTATTCACATGCCAGAGGAGAGGGCGCCCATGTTGGATGAGCACGATGCCGGTTTATTGATTATTGATGTGCAGGGCAAGCTTGCACGGATGATGCACGACAGCGAAGCGATGATCGCCAATATAAGGCGGATGATTCGCGCCTGCCAAATACTGTCAGTGCCTATCGTTTGGATAGAGCAGTACCCACAAGGGCTTGGTGAAACCGTCGAGGAATTATCGGAATTACTCGTAGACTTAACGCCGCACATTAAGTCGACGTTTAGTGTCTGCGATTGTGAATCAACACTTCAGCCCCTTGAAGCCTCCGGTCGCAAGCAGTGGATGGTGTGTGGCATTGAGGCACACATCTGTGTGTATCAAACCGTGGTGGGTATGTTGCAGCGGGCTTATCAGGTAGAGGTTATTAGTGATGCAGTATCCTCTCGAGCCGCTAGTAATCACCAGCTCGCTTTGCAAAAAATGCATGAGCATGGTGCGGGGCTAAGTAGCGTTGAGATGGCGGTTTACGAGCTGTTGAAGGATTCGGCGCGGCCAGAGTTCAAGGCCATGTTGCCACTTATGAAATAGCACGCCAACGTGCCTTTTGGATCAATATCACGGCGATGCCCGGCCCCTGTGGAAACAGAGGCCGGGCAAGTGCTTAGGGGCAGTTTGAGATAGGTTCGGAGATGGTGAAACTGCTCGACACCCCTGAGTAGGCTTGTTTTGGTAGTACCAGGGTTTGTGCCGCACCTTCATGACGCAGGCGGTACGTACCCGCGGGCGTGTTGCGGGGGATATGCCAAGTGACCTCAGCCGTAGAGGGCCCAACTTCCGGTAGCTCTATGGGTAGCGGTGAGGGTAGCAGGGGCTGCCACGAGAACAACAGCTCGGGGTCTTTGTCGGTAGCAACGACCTGCCATTGTTGGTCTTCTCCCAGGCGTTCGGCATACACGTAGCTGGATTGTATTTTCAGATCATTGCGTGGGTGGCCGGCCTGGAAGCTGGCGGTAACGGTGTCGCCGGGCGCCGCACTGCTGGGCGCGTCGGTAACAACATCGCCATAGCTTTTGCCCAGGCCCGGTAAGTCACTGGGAATATAGGGCAGGCGAATCAAAATTGGCGAGCCATCAACGTAGCTTGGCCCCTCGGGCGAGGCCTGGCCCTCGGCAAGTGAGCGCGCCAGACGCCGGCTTTCTTGTTCCACCGCAGCCAAAGACCACGGGCCAAAGATGGTGGACCCACCTTCATACTGTTGAACTGAGTATTCCTCGCGGGTTGTCAGGTAGTGGGAGTACTCGTTGACCAAACCGGCGACGACAATGGTGTCGATGCCCACTGGCGCCAACAGCGGGAATAGTTGTTTTTGAATGCGTCGCGCCGACATCGTGGTCACTTCCCAGGGAATACCGAGAATCGCTAGATTCCCCATGCGGAAGAGCTGGAAAGGAACGATGCTGGGCTCAGCGGAAAGTGGTGGGCCAAGTGGAATGAGGATGGGCTTCTCGGCGTGGCAGGAGAGGTCGAGAAGGGGCAGTTGGTCAAGGTTGCAGAGCACTGCATTGGATAGCAGTGTTGGCGGTATCAAGCCCTGTGTTGCCGTTGCGATATCGCTAAGTGCTGCCGCGATGAGGTCGGGGTCGCTGTCGCAGCTAATTCCCTCGCGAGTGAAGCCGGGGCCGTCTTCGGCACCCGCACCAAAGGCGGGGCCAACTGCCGCCAAGCACGTGCGAATTTCTTCGGCATCAAGCTCCGCTGGGTGGTTAAGCGCATTGAGAACGGCTGGGTCAGTAACGCTGACCTCGTCCATTTTTACGTGGAAAAAGCGGTAGTCGATAGGGCCGTTCAGCGCCTTGCCTGTTTGGAAAAGGTCCAGCGCTTTGGCGAGCTGTTTTGTCCCCGAGATGGCGTTGGACTCGTAGGGGTCGGCGCCGCCGCCACGCGTTGGGTCGGGGTGGGGACGTTCAACAATAAAGATATTCGGCGAGGCATCGCCCTCATCTTTTTGAGCGAAGGCCGCGACAAAGTTGTCTTCGCCGTTGCCGGTTTCGCCGTAGCGAGTATTCATAATGCGTTCGAAGCCGAGCGATGCATAGCCCTTGATATCTGAACTGACTAAGTCCAGTTCTGAGCCGAGCACGGTTGGGTGGACGCCAAACCAGTTGATAACACCGACAGCTGAGCCGCTTTTGCGCACCATATTCAGCTGCACGACGCGCTTGTCGACAGTGATCTCTTCACCGCGGGTATTGATAAATTCCTCACGCTCTTGCTGGCTGTTTTGCTCAAAGGCAATCAAGGAGCGGTTGATATTGGTATTTAAGAGTTCGTCTACCGCTAACTGAATAGGGGCGGTCTCTGGGTGCGCCTGGATATTTTGGTGGGCCATTCTCAGTGCGGCCATCATACCGTCGACGATCGTGTCGAGCACCAGCTTGTCAAAGCCAAAGTGGAAGGTATTAAAGCCCTCGTAGTGGGAGTACCCCGCCGGCCCCTGGTGGGTGTGAGTCGCTGACAGCATGATATTGTCGGGCCCATAGTGTTGAGACAGCTCAGGGTCTTGGGCAACTTCGCGCAACACAGCCTGACGCATGGAGCCGAACACCATACCGGTGTCGGTGGACATGAATAATACGCGCTTGCCGTTGCAGGGGGACTCGATGGCGAAGGCGCGAGCGTACTGGCGCTGATGCAGACCGCTGAGAACCTGGGTAGGGCTCTCCCAGCCCATGCCGCTGGTATTGGCAACGGGCCCGGTGATGTCGTGAATGCCTGAACCGAAACGGTACTCGTTATTGTCAGCGCAACTCCCGGTGGGTTTGCCGGTAGCGGTGCCTGCGGCCGCTGGGGTAATCGCGAGCGTTCTGCTGGGGGCGTCGATGCCTTCCCCAACTTTTAAGTACTCACTATCGCGCATACATTGCGCTCGCTCTGCGTCGACAAAACGGTTCACCTGCTCGCTTGCCGGTGAATTTTTGCTGCTGGAACTGCTTCCCCCGCAGGCGACAAGCAATAGGCTAAAAGCGTAGATTAGTGGCTTGGCCAGTGATGAATTGGCAGGCATGGTAAATCCTTTTTTGGGGGCGAGAGCGGATTTCTGCGTCGAGTGTTTCGCAATTCGCGGGTAGTGAGCTATAGCGCCTAAGTTCTTAGGTTACTTTTATGTGACGACTGTGTCGATAGGCAGAATGTCGAGCGAACTCATGGTCAGTTCGCCCGACGGCTGGGCTTTCTAGCGTACTGACAGTTTTACCGGCATCGACTTAAACGCGTGGATGGAGTTGGAGCGGATGTAACGCGGAGGTGCCGTTTCCTCAACTGCTGAGAAGTTCTTGAAGAATTCCTCAAAGAATATCCGCGCTTCCATACGCGCTAAATTCGCACCGAGGCATAAATGTATGCCGTGACCAAAGGCCATGTGGGGATTGTTTTGGCGGTGTATGTCGAAGGTCATTGCTTGTTCGAAGACCGACTCGTCAAAGTTGGCTGAGCTGTACAGCATAACCACTTTGTCACCAGCCTTGATCGCGGTACCCGCAATTTCTGTGTCGCAGGTGGCGGTGCGCCGGAAGTAGTGCAACGGGCATGTCCAGCGCAGCATTTCCTCGACGGCGTTGCCGAGTTTGTCGGGGCTTGCCTCCAGTTCACGGTACAGGGCCGGGCGCTGCAACAGCTCATGCATGCCGGAGCTGATAAGGCCGCGTGTTGTCTCGTTACCGGCAACCGCAATTTGCACGAACAGGCTGGCAAACTCTGCTTCACTGACAAGCTCGCCGTCTATTTCCTGGTTGATGAGCAGTGATATTAAGTCGTCGCCATTTTTATCTTTGCGCTCACAGGCAAGCTCAAAGCCGTAGGTGCCCATTTCAATGCTTGCTTGCAAAACCTCCTCCTCAGTGCCGCCGAGGTCGGGGTCCGAGGACGAGGTTTGCATGTCTGACCACTGGCGAATTTGCGTCCACATGTCTCGCGGAATATCCATCAGCTGGCAGATAACCGCGGTGGGCAAGTCGCCGGCCAGGTCTTCAACGAAGTCGACCTCTTCACGCTCGCGCGCGGAGCGCATAATGTCTTGGGCAATCTCGCGAATTTGTGGCTCTAGCGCTTTGAGGCGGCTTGACGTAAAACGGCTAATCACCGCACGGCGGGGTTTGGCGTGGCGCGGCGGGTCCATGCCGAGCAGCTGGTTACGGGTCATTTCCAGGGTGCTTTCAGGGAGGTCGTCAACCAGCACAAAGCCCTGTTCTGCCGAAAATGTTTTAAAGTCCCGCGATACAGCCATTACGTCAGCATGGCGGCTAACGACCCAGTAGCCGCTGCCACCGGGATGAGGGTGCCAATAAACCGGGGCATGCTCGCGCAGCCACCGGAACTGGTCGTGGGGAATACCCTGTAGATAGTTGTCAGGGTTGTATACATCTATGTTCATCATTGGCTCCTGAGCTATTCCACCAGCACCTTGGGGGTGGGTAAGCCCTCTGCCTCACACATGGCCAGGTAAAAATCGAGGGTCATTTGCCCGTCGACCACCGAGGTAATATTGCCCTCGGCATCCAGATTGATATTGGAGCCATACATCTGGAACCAAACCCGGGTGTTGTCCTCGATGCACTGCAGGGTGTGTACAGAACCTGCGGGCTCGTAAAGAAACGACCCAGCCCGGTTTACGTAGTCGTACTCTTTATACTTCCAGGCGCCAGAGGTGGTATAGCCCCAGACTGGCCCGGTGTGCTTATGGGTTTCTACTTCGTAGCCTGCCTTGAAGACATTCTCGATAATCCATAATCCTTCGCCGCGTTTAACCTGCAATACGCGCAACAAACTACCGTCGCCGATGTCGATAAAAGGCATTTCGTCGGCGCCGATGTGGATGGCCTCGGGGATAGACATATTCTCTCCTGATGTTGGGTTGCTTTTGAATTGTTATCGGTGGTGCACACTTCCATCAGCCTCTACTATGAACAGGCTGTGGCGACTTGAACACCTCCATCTGGAGGAGGCCGCGGGGAGAAGTGCGCCCAGTAAATGAACGATCGATAAGGAGTGGTTGTGGCTTGGGTTTATCTGGTGTTAGCGGGTTTGTTTGAGATTGGTTGGCCGGTCGGCCTAAAACTTGCGCAGGAGGATAAAACGCGACTCCTGGGGGTAGTTGTTGCCGTCGTATTTATGGGCGTTAGCGGTATGTTGCTGTGGTTGGCGCAGAAGCAGATACCCATTGGCACCTCCTATGCCGTGTGGACCGGGATAGGCGCGGCGGGAACCTTTCTGGTGGGGGTGTTTTTTTTCGGTGACGCTAGCAGCCTGTTGCGCTATGTGGGAATCGCGTTGATTGTGGCCGGGGTGGCAACGCTTAAATTAGCGCATTAGAGCAACAGTGTTGGGTGATCCTCGCCTAAGCAGATACCTACGCTCGAATGAACGTAGGTATCTATAAGGTTCCCAGCCTTAAAAACGTCCGGCATTCATCACTTTATGCCATGCGTTTACAAAGTCTTTGATAAAGAGCTTATCGCCGTCCTTCGCCGCATAGGCTTCAGCAATGGCGCGAAGTTCTGAGTTGGACCCAAAGACAAGATCTACAGTCGTAGCCGTCCACTTTACCTTGCCGGTATCACGGCTGGCACCCTCGTAAAGGTTGTCTGACTTCGCTTTCCATTGCGTTGACATATCGACGAGGTTGACGAAAAAGTCATTGCTCAGCTGTCCTGGCCGGTCAGTGAGTACGCCGTGCTTCGAGCCATTTGCATTGGCATCGAGAACGCGCATACCGCCGATTAATGCGGTCATCTCCGGCACCGTTAAACCGAGTAGGTCTGCTTTTTCTATGAGCATCTCCGCGGGTTTGTAGTAAGCCCCATCACTGTAGTAGTTGCGAAAGCCGTCAGCCTTTGGTTCAAGTACGGCGAAGGACTGGACGTCGGTCATGCTCTGGGTGGCGTCGCCACGGCCTGAATCAAAGGGCACATCAACTTTGTGCCCGGCGTCCTTCGCGGCTTTTTCGATAGCGGCAGCACCGCCAAGTACGATCAAGTCGGCCATCGAAATATCGCTGCGGCTGTCCTCTTTGATTTTCTGCAAAGTAGCCAGCACTTTTGCGAGTTCGTCGGGGTTGTTGACGGGCCAGTCTTTCTGCGGGGCTAGGCGCACTCGGGCGCCGTTGGAGCCTCCACGCATATCGGTGTAGCGATAGGTTGAGGCTGAGGCCCATGCTGTGCGAACCAGCTCAGAAACGGTTAACCCGGAGTTGAGAACCTTGACTTTTAGTTTGCGGGCTTCCCGTTTACCTATTTTTTCGCCGGCTGGAACGGGGTCTTGCCAGAGGAATGTCTCAGAGGGAACGTTGTCGCCCAGATATCGTGTTTTTGGCCCCAGGTCTCTGTGAGTGAGTTTGAACCAGGCTTTTGCGAAAGCCTCATCAAATTGGCTGGGGTTTTTCCAGAAGCGTTCTGCGATTTTTCGGAACGCTGGATCTTCCTTCAATGCTAAGTCGGTAGTGAGCATGACTGGCGGGTTACGCTTCCCCTCTACATGGGCATCTGGGACGCTTTTGTGAAGGGCTTCATTTACCGGAACCCAGACTTCTCCGCCGCCGGGGGAAGTGTGTTTTTTCCATTCATTGCGAAACAGGTTGTCGAGATAGAGGATCGACCAGCGAGTGGGAGTTTGTGTCCATGCGCCCTCTAGGCCACTGGTCATGGTGTCTTCGGAGTGGCCTTTGCCACATTTGTTTTTCCAGCCCAGTCCTTGCTGCTCTATCGGTGCTGCCGCGGGCTCTGGGCCAACGCACGAGCCTTTGCTACCACCGTGCATTTTTCCGAGGGTGTGTCCGCCAGCGATTAGCGCGACAATCTCCTCGTCATTCATGGCCATGCGATAGAACGACTGCCGAATATCCTCCGCAGCCATTTTGGGGTCCATATTGCCGTTGCGCCCTTCTGGGTTTACGTAAATGAGTCCCATATGAACGGCGGCGAGCGGTTTCTCCAGTTTCCCTTCTTTATTAAATCGCTTGTCGTTGCCAAGCATCTCTGTTTCCGGCCCCCAGTAAACGAGGTCAGCTTCCCAATCGTCTTCGCGTCCACCGGCAAAGCCCAGTGTCTTAAAGCCCATCGACTCAAGCGCCACGTTACCCGCCAGAATCATTAGGTCAGCCCAAGAGACGTTCCGTCCGTACTTTTGTTTTACCGGCCATAGCAGGCGCCGCGCTTTGTCGAGGTTGGCGTTATCTGGCCAACTGCCCAGAGGCTCAAAGCGCTGTTGACCACCGTCTGCGCCACCGCGCCCGTCATGGATTCTGTAGGTGCCCGCACTGTGCCAGGCCATGCGAATCATCAGGCCGCCGTAGTGCCCCCAATCTGCGGGCCACCAATCTTGCGAGGTTGTGAGTGCTGCTTCGATATCTGCTTTCAGTTGGTCAAGGTCAACATTTTCGAAAGCGGCGGCGTAGTCGAAGTCTTCTGAGTAGGGGCTCGATTGTCGATCGTGGTCACGCAGTGCCGATAGATCAACTTGGTTTGGCCACCAGAAACTGTTGGGTTTCGCTTTACCGCTGAACATATTCTCTGCGAAAGCGCTGGCGCCGAATGTTGTTGCGATTGCTGCGCTCAGTGCTATTGCGGCTAGAGGTGGAAATTTTTGTTTTTGCATTGGATTCTCCTAGCTAGCGCGAAAATTATGGGTATGTCGAGCGTGATTCCAGCGTCGGGGCAATTGTGCATCCCAGGCAGGCGCCAGTAACCTCGCCCTATTCAACATAGTTCACTTATTGATCTGACGCGTGTTGATTTTTTCTACTGACTTAATAGCGAATGACTATCGACAGGAGGAGTTTCGGTGGCAAAACTTGCTTTTGGGGGTTGAGGGCGTGCTGCTAAGCCGAAAAATAACGGTAGGTGGATGTCTCTGGTTTGTAATTATTTGAATTTTAATGAAATTTTTAGAATTTTCTGCAAGCGTTCCCGGCGTCCCATTTAAGCGAAACACCCGAAATTGGGGGGCTGAAGGCAGTTTGTATTCTTGAATATGGCGCTTAAGGCCGTGTTCTTGGCAGGATTTTTCAGTCGTTTTGGAAAAATTCCACCAGATTTAGCATAATTCCGCAAAATAAGAGAGAAATTTTTTCTCACTTCCAGTATCGTAGCCAACCATTTTCAACCACAGCTTATTCAGAGACTGCCGTGACTGACTTATCCTTGTACCGCAACATCGGTATTTTCGCCCACGTTGATGCCGGAAAAACCACCACCACTGAGCGTATCCTCAAGCTCACGGGTAAAATTCACAAGCTTGGTGAGGTTCACGAGGGTGAATCGACGACCGACTTCATGGAGCAGGAAGCTGAGCGTGGTATTACCATTCAGTCAGCGGCTGTTACCTGTGAGTGGAATGGCCATCGACTGAACGTTATTGACACCCCGGGACACGTTGACTTCACCGTAGAAGTTTACCGCTCATTGAAAGTTCTCGACGGCGGTATCGGCGTATTCTGTGGTTCTGGCGGTGTTGAGCCCCAGTCTGAAACCAACTGGCGCTATGCCAACGAATCAAAAGTATCTCGCCTGATCTTCGTTAACAAGCTGGACCGCGTTGGTGCGGATTTCCTGCGTGTGACCGATCAAGTGAAAAACGTTCTCGGCGCCAACCCGCTGATCATGACGCTGCCTATTGGCCGTGAAGATGAGTTTACCGGCGTTGTCGACCTGCTGAGCAACAAAGCCTACGTTTGGGATGACTCTGGCCAGCCAGAGAACTACGAAGTGACCGACGTTCCTGCGGACATGGAAGAAGACGTTGCCATGTATCGCGAGCAGCTGATCGAAACAGCTGTGGAAATGGACGACGACTTGATGATGGCCTACATGGAAGGCGAAGAGCCCTCTATCGATGACATCAAGCGCTGTATCCGTAAAGGTACGCTGGAACTGGCTTTCTTCCCCACCTACTGTGGTTCGGCCTTCAAGAACAAAGGTATGCAGCTGCTGCTGGACGCCGTTGTTGACTACCTGCCAAGCCCCACCGAGGTTAACCCGCAGCCGTTGACTGATGAAGAAGGTGAGCCTACTGGTGAGTACGCCATTGTTTCTGCCGATGAGCCACTGCGCGCGCTGGCATTTAAAATCATGGACGACCGTTTTGGCGCCCTGACCTTCGTGCGTATCTACTCCGGTAAGCTGAACAAAGGCGACACCATTCTTAACTCATTCACCGGTAAGACTGAGCGTATCGGTCGTATGTGTGAAATGCAGGCCGACGAGCGCAACGAGCTGAGCAGCGCTCAAGCGGGTGACATTATCGCTATCGTGGGTATGAAGAACGTACAGACTGGTCACACACTGTGTGATGTTGACCATCCATGTACACTGGAAGCGATGGTATTCCCAGAGCCTGTTATCTCCATCTCGGTAACCCCGAAAGATAAGGGTTCAACTGAGAAAATGGGTATTGCTATCGGCAAGATGGTTGCAGAAGACCCCTCATTCCGCGTTGAGACAGACGAAGATTCTGGTGAGACCATCCTTAAAGGTATGGGTGAGCTGCACCTCGACATCAAAGTCGACATCCTCAAGCGTACTTACGGTGTTGAACTGGAAGTGGGTCAGCCTCAGGTAGCCTACCGCGAGACCATCACTCAGAAGATCGAAGACAGCTACACTCACAAGAAGCAGTCTGGTGGTTCTGGTCAGTTTGGTAAGATCGACTACACTATGGAGCCTGGAGAGCCTAACTCTGGCTTCACCTTCAGCACCTCGGTTGTGGGCGGTAACGTACCTAAGGAATTCTTCCCAGCAATTGAGAAGGGCTTCAAGTCGATGATGGAAAACGGCCCACTGGCTGGCTTCCCCGTGCTGGACGTTGCTATTAACGTTCATGACGGTGCCTACCACGCGGTTGACTCCTCGGCAGTGGCCTTCGAGATCGCTGCGAAAGGCGCTTTCCGTCAGTCTATGCCAAAAGCAGGCGCACAGTTGCTTGAGCCGGTAATGAAAGTTGACGTGTTCAGCCCTGAAGACAATGTCGGTGACGTAATCGGTGACCTTAACCGTCGTCGCGGCATGATCTCTGGTCAAGAGCCGGGTACAACCGGTGTTCGCGTTAAAGCCGATGTGCCTCTGTCTGAAATGTTTGGCTACATCAGCACCCTGCGTACAATGACCTCAGGTCGTGGCCAGTTCTCTATGGAGTTCTCGCACTACTCGGCTTGCCCAGCTAACGTAGCTGAAGAAGTTATTGCCAAAGAGAAAGAGAAAAAAGCAGCGAAATAACACCGCTAGCTAGTTCTTTTCGAAAGCCCCTGCGGGAATCCGCCGGGGCTTTTTTTTGTCTTCTGAAATAGTGTTGGGTGTTGACGTTGTTGTCTGGAGTGCCTGCGCGGGTAAAGGGCGCCAGCCCTATTAAACACACAGCACAGGGGACGTAAAACGTGTTAAATACTCACGAGCTTTGTGCACTACCGCGTTATCCGCGCTGGTAAAATTCCTCTTCCCTCAGGAGAGAGTGTTCATGTCTAAGCCCAAAGCGTCGAAAAACAAACGGCCACTATTAGCGGAACTGCGTAGCCAAGCGTTGCTGATGAATCAGCGGGCGGTGCAGGCTGCCGTGAATACTTATGACTGGGTATTGCGCCCCAAGCAATTGGTGAAGTCCGGGTTGACCGAGTATGAAACGGTTTACGCGGGGGATCTAATGAAGGTGCGTTACTACTCCCTTGTCGATGAAGACGAAATCGAGTTGGAAGATGGCAGCCGGATGCCGGTGCGTCGCCGCCAGCACAGTGTTCCCCTGGTGTTGGTGCCGCCTTTGGGCGTCACCGTAGAAACATTTGACCTGCTGCCGCAACGCTCGTTAGTGAGATATCTGGCGGCGCGCGGTTTTAAAACCTACCTGATTGATTGGGGGGAACCTCAGCGTCGCCATGCCCACCTGGGCTTGTTTGACTACGCGGACGAGATGTTTGCGATCGCACTGGACGAAGTTCGAAAACACTCGGGTAAAACGGATTTATCGTTAATGGGTTGGTGCATGGGTGGCCTGTTGTCATTGATCCACCTTGGATTGCAGCAAGATCCCAGAATTCGAAACTTAATTACCGTTGCCAGTCCGATAAATTTGCGCGGTGGCGGAATTGTGGCGGGGGCCGCACAGGCGATCAATGCGCCAGCGCAAATCGTTCGGCGCTATTCTGATTTTCGCCTCGAAAACCTCGACCCCAGCAAGCTTCAATTGCCCGCCTGGGCGACGACAGTCATCTTTAAGCTCACCGACCCGATCGGAAGCGTCACAACCTATTGGGATTTGTTGATGCGCTCGTGGGACCGCGAGTTTGTGGTTGCGCACTCGACCACCGCAAATTATCTGAACAATATGCTTATGTATCCAGCAGGCATGCTGAGAGATTTTGCCATAAAAGTCGCTGTGGATAATGACTTGGCAAGTGGCCGCATTGTTGTTGGTGAGCGGGTGGCTGAACTGGGGAATATTCAAAGTTCGCTGCTCGCCTTCGCTGGTGCGGGAGATGTGTTAGTGAAGCCGCCCATCGCCGAAAAAATCATGGACGTAGTCGGTGTGGATGTGGGGAATCATGACAAAGCATTCCGCATCGCCCCCGGAGGACACATGGGGGTAATCCTTGGAAAAAGTGCACTGGAAAGCGTATGGGCGCCTGCGGCTGACTGGCTGGTGTCGCGCTCCAAGCAGCGACCATATCAGGGCCCAGGCGGCGGATGACTTGTCGGTCAATTTTCCCCTCTTACTCTTATTGCCCCCGCGAGGTGCGCTGTATCTAAAGTGCCATGCATGAATTTTTACAGTGATTTAGGCGAATAGGGTGCCCGAAGGCCATAGTGCGTTGCGTTTGCTGCAAGCTAAATTTGGCAATGGGCACACTGTGGGCACAGAATGGGCACAGAGATGCTTTTACTCAGGCGACAAAAAAGGCGAATCTGCTAAGTGCATGATTCGCCTTTCTTTTTTTGGTAGCGGGGGCTGGATTCGAACCAACGACCTTCGGGTTATGAGCCCGACGAGCTACCAGACTGCTCCACCCCGCAATTGACTGGTTGTCTTGTTCTCTAAGACAGGTCGCGCATTATAGGGATGGCTTTGGGGGCTTGCAAGCCTTATGTGCGTTTTGTTTCAAATTTTTGAAAATACCGGTATTTAAAGCACATTAACCGCTGTGGCGAATGGAGCCATCGACAGGTAGCACGGTGCCGTTGATGAAGGATCCCGCGTCACTCGCGAGCAAGATGACAGGGCCGACAAGCTCGTCGATATTGCCCAGGCGTTTAGCAGGCATGCGCTGTATATAGGCTTTGCCGGCGTCGGTGGCGAAGAAGTCTTGGTTCATTTCGGTTAGGAACCAGCCCGGTGCGATGGCATTTACGCGAATGCCGTGACGCATTAGGTCGAGTGACATTGCCTGGGTGAGGTGGGCGACTGCCGCTTTTGAGGCGCAGTAAGTGGTTTGGCCACTCTGCGCCATAATTGCTAGTACTGAGGCGATGTTGATAATGCTGCCCTGTAGCCCGGCGGCGACCATGCGTGCGGCGCCTTCCTGCGCTACATTCCAAACCCCATTGAAGTTGGTGCCCATAACGAAGTCGCGAGACGCGTCGTCAATTTTAAGAAAGTTCTTCGGGTCGGCAACACCGGCGTTGTTAATGATGATGTCGGGTGTTCCCGACAGCGCTTCGGCGCGGTCATAGGCGGCATTGACGCTGCTGCGGTCGGCGACGTCCATCGCGACTGCATGGGCAACGCCCCCTGCGGCGCGAATTTCTTCCACCAGTGCGTGCAGTTTCTCTTCGCGGCGGGCACAGGCAATGATTTCCGCGCCAGCCTCGGCCAGCCCTTTGGCGATGCCGTGGCCCAGGCCCGATGAGGCCCCGGTAATTAGTACTCGACGGTTTTGCAGAGAGAAACGTTGCAGGCTCATTCGCTTATCCTTCGCTGTTTAGTTATTGAAAGTGTGCCCGATTAAAGCGGCTTTCGGCGCCGATAGGAAGCTCTTTTCATGCCCTGGTGTGACATTGCACGGCGGCGATGTCGCGTTAGGACCGTCGTGGCGCGGCTGCGCATCTTTTCAGCAATTGAGGTAGAATTCTGCCCTCAAATAATACCTCTCCCCCGATGGGGCGATACTGCTTCGGCGCGACGACGCAGCCGCCGAGGTCTGCGATGAGTGAATACGATGGATGAATTTGCCGATATTCGGCCCTACCGCGACAGTGAGGTGCGGGAGGTGCTGGATCGCCTGTTAGTTGACGATGAATTACTCAACGCCGTTGCTGCGCTGCGCATGCCAAAAGCCAGCCGTTGGTTCCCAAAGTTGCTGCGACCGCTGATCAGCGCAATTTTGCGCCGGCAGTTTAAGCGCGTTGTGTCTGTGGCAGATTTTCAGCAGCGGGTGAAGAGCTATATGGATAGCATGATCGCTCGTTCCACCAGTGCATTCACGGTATCGGGGCTGGAAAACCTCTCGGCGGATAAGGCATACCTGTTTATCAGTAACCATCGAGATATCGCTCTCGACCCCGCATTTGTGAACTATGCGCTCCATACCAATGGCATGGACACTGTGCGTATCGCGATTGGCGATAACTTGTTATCCAAGGCTTTTGCTGCCGATTTGATGCGTATTAATAAGAGCTTCATCGTGCAGCGCAGTGCCAAGGGGCCGAGGCAGATGCTGGCCGCATTTAAGAAGCTATCCAGCTACATTCGCCATTCTCTGCATCAAGAGCGCTCCTCGATATGGATCGCTCAGCGGGAAGGGCGCGCTAAGGACGGCAACGACGCGACCGAAGTTGCGCTGCTAAAGATGATCGGTATGTCGCAGCGTAAGGCTGACGAGAGCTACGCCGAATTTATTGCGGCGATGAATATTGTGCCGGTGAGCATCAGCTATGAATGGGACCCGCTGGATGCGGCCAAGGCCCATGAGCTGGCGCAGATAGAAATGGACGGCCGTTATGAAAAGGCCGAACACGAGGATCTGAAAAGCATCGCGACAGGAATTGTTGGGCAAAAGGGGCATGTGCATGTGCATTTCGGCACGCCAATGAGTGGCGACTACAGCGATGCCAGCGAGCTTGCCCAGGCCATCGATGCCCAGATCATTGGCAACTACCGCTTACACGGCAGCAACCTGTTGGCCTATATGCGCCTGTTTAACGACGAGCGCTGGCGCTCGGTCACCACCGCCGATGTGCCCGCCGCCGAGGTGGCGCACTTTGACGAGCACTTCGCTAATATGCCGCCCGACTATCGGCGCAAGGCGCTAGAGATCTATGCGCGACCGCTGATTAACCAATTGGCATTACAAGAGAGCACCTCTGCGTGAATTTGTCGGGAGCCAATAGTGCTGAGTGATGCGCTAAAACAGCAGATTCAGGGCGCGTACCGCCAGTTTCTTGATAGCAAATCGCTGCGGCCGCGGCTCGGGCAGCGCTTAATGATTGCCCATATTGCGCGCGTGCTGGGTGGGATTAAGCGCAATCAAGATCACAAGCGCAGCGGCGGGGATCACCTGGGTGTGGTGGAAGCTGGCACGGGCACGGGCAAGACCCTGGCCTATGCATTGGCAGCGATACCCATTGCACGGGAATGTGACAAAACACTGGTGATTGCCACCGCGACCGTGGCTCTGCAGGAGCAGATTCTGCAGCGAGACTTGCCCGATATTCTTCAGCACAGCGGCCTGTCTTTCACCTTGAGTTTGTCCAAAGGGCGCCGCCGTTATTTGTGCCTCTCTAAACTTGACCAGATTCTCAGTGGTGGCGATGCCGCAACCCTACCGCTTTATCCTGATGAGCGCAGCGCCGCGCCGGACAACAGCGCGTTGGCGCTGTATACGCGTTTTGCCGATACCTTGGCGAGTGGCCAGTGGGACGGCGATCGCGATAACTGGGACAGCGTCTTGCCCGAGGAACAGTGGCAGCGCGTCACTACCGACCACGCGCAGTGCAGCGGTCGGCGTTGCAGTCATGTTAAGCAGTGCAGCTTCTTTAAAGCGCGGGAGTCGATGGCTCAAGCCGAGGTGGTTGTGGCAAACCACGACCTCGTGCTGGCCGACTTAGCATTGGGTGGCGGCGCAATACTGCCGCCGCCGGAAGAGTGCATTTATATTTTCGACGAAGCCCATCACCTTCCCGACAAGGTGATCAATCATTTCAGTGCGAACTTTCGCCTCGGCGCCAGTGAGCGATGGCTGGAACAAGCAGAGCGCAGTATTGCGCCTATTCTGGCCATACCGGCCATGCAAAAGTCACTCAGGGGGCAGTTTGACTCCCTATTGAACCTGCTCGTTGCCGTGCGAGAGGCGCTGAATCCGCTCAGGCCGATATTGGTGGAATTGCTAGAGGAGGCCGTTGAGCGGCAGGGCAATAAGCAGCTGCGCTTTGAGGAGGGCAGGGTGCCCGAGCGACTGGCTGAGCGAGCGCGCGAGTTGCGCGTTGCCTTTGCCGCGCTGGTGCAGCATTGCGAGGCCATGAGCGACACCCTCCAGGACGGTTTGGATAAGGGCACATTAGAGCAGCGCCGCGACGAGTTGGAACAGTGGTTGGGTGATGTGTCGGCGATGCGCTTTCGCTGCCAGAATATGCTGGCCCTGTGGCAGTCCTATGCCAGTGATAGCCGCACGGAAAAGCCGCCTATCGCCCGCTGGCTGACGCTGGTTGATGCCGGTCAGGGGCTCAGGGATATGGAGCTCAACAGTAGCCCTATTTTGGCGGCAAAAACCCTTCAGTCGTCACTGTGGTCGCGCTGTTATGGCGCGGTATTAACATCGGCCACGCTTACGGCGCTCGGCAGTTTTAAGCGCTTTAGTATGCGCGCTGGCTTATACGAAGACGCCAGCTTTGAGGTGGTGCCCAGCCCTTTCAATCACGCCGATGCGGGGCAATTGCATGTGCCTGCGATGAACTGTGATGCCGGCGATGCTCAGGCGCATACCGACGCATTGATTGAGATGCTGCCGCAGCTGCTGGACAAGGCGGCGGGAAGCCTGGTGCTGTTCGCATCGCGAAAACAGCTGAATGCGGTCTATGAGGGAGTGCCCTTGTCGTTGCGCAGCTTGATACTGGCGCAGGGAGAATTGCCGAAACATGACATTCTGCGGCAGCATCGCGAGCGTCTGGATGCCGGAAAGGGCAGCGTTATTTTTGGTTTAGCCAGTTTCGCAGAAGGGGTCGATTTGCCGGGCAAATACTGCTCGCATGTGGTGATCGCGAAAATTCCCTTTGCCGTGCCAGAGGACCCAGTAGAAGAGGCGCTGGCAGAGTGGATAAGCGCCAATAACGGCAACCCCTTTATGGAAATTACCGTGCCGGATGCGGCGGTTCGCCTTATTCAGGCTAGTGGGCGCTTGCTGCGCAGTGAGTCTGATCGGGGGAAAATCAGTATTCTGGACCGGCGTATAGTCACCCGTAAGTACGGCCGCAAGATGCTCGATTCAATGCCGCCCTACCAACAAGTGATAGAGTAAAGCTGTGAGTGTGTATTACCGCGTGTCCGCAACGCTGATTGATATTGAAGCTGAGCTGCGTCGCATCGGGCATTGGGAAAGCCAACGGCCGCCCGAGCAGGCACTGCGCAGCGAGCAACCCTTTGCCGTGGATACCTTGTCGTTCAACCAGTGGTTGCAGTTTATCTTTATTCCGCGAATGCGCTTTCTTGCGGAGCAGGAACAGAGCCTGCCGGGGGCGTGTAATATTTCGCCGATGGCGGAGGAGTTTTATCGAGGGCAGAATCTGCCCGTGGCGGAGTTGCTGGCTGCGCTGCGACATATCGACAGCTTATTAAGTCATGGCGGCGACGCGCCGACGCCATGACTCATCGCTCCGGCGCGCAGAGGAAGGGGCTGCTTAGCTTGCGCTGCTGTTGTCTTCGGCGGCCATTACCATGCGCACCAGGTGGGCCAGTGAGCGCACGCCCATTTTTTCCATCACCCGGGCGCGGTGAATTTCCACGGTGCGTTGACTGATATCCAGGTCATAGGCAATCACCTTATTGGCTTTGCCTTCAATCATCAGCTCCATAACCTGTTTCTCGCGGGGGGTTAGCTCGGCGAGACGCTCAATAATCTTGTGCTTTTCTTCCAGGTCGGCGCGGTTTTCAGCGTCCGCGGCGATCGCCTGCTGAATCTTGCCCAGTAGCTCTTCCTCTCGGTAGGGCTTCTGTACGAAGTCGACAGCGCCGCGCTGCATGGCTTCAACGGCCATCGGAACATCGCCGTGGCCGGTAACGAAGATAATCGGCAAAATGGAGTTTCGCATGTTCAGCTGGCGTTGAAGCTCCATGCCGTTCATGCCGGGCATACGGATGTCCAGTACCATACAGCCGGCCATATCAGTGGAGAAATCCTCTAAAAAGGCATCTGCGCGAGAGTACGCGGCAACGTGGTAGCCTACCGATTCCAAGACCATTTGCAGTGAGTCGCGAACGGCGTCATCGTCTTCAACCAAGTAGACAGTTGCTTCTTTTGTCATTATCCCGTCCTTGCTTTGTCAGGCGTCTTTCGCCCAGATTAGCCGAAATCTATGGGGTTTTGCCAGCTTCATGCAGAAATTCCTCACTGCGATACTGGCGAAGCGCGATCTGAGCCGATAAGCTTCTGGTTTATATGCCTTCGGGCCACCAATATGAAGAAGAAAGGGTGCGCATGAAATCGAAGCGCAGTTTAGTACAGATATACCTCCTCAGCCTGGTTGCCTTGTCGGCAATTCCGCTGGCTGTGCTGGGTTACATCTGGATCGCCAAAGAGTACGAGCGCTACACTCAGCAGAGTGAGGATTGGCGCGACAGTTATATCGAGTCGCGCCGTGAACTGCTGCGTCGCGAGGTCGACAAGGCCGTTGAATACTTAGAATTTAGGCGCACTCAGCTCAACCGTCAGCTTTACAACGACCTGCGCCACCAAGTGGCCATTGGTCTGTCTCTCATAGAGAACACGCGCAAGGAATATGTGGGTGAGAGCCGTAAGGAACAGCTGAGCCGCCTGCGCACCACAATGAGCTCGCTCAGCTTTCACGACAACAACGGCTTTTTCTTTCTTTTCGATTCCGCCGGGCGGGCAATTTTGCCGCCCATGCACCCCGCTGGTGATAAACGCCTGAGCGACGGCAAGGTGCTTAATGCCTTTGCCGAACAGATACGCTCGGTCACACAAAAGAAAAATTACGACTTTGTAGAATACCGAGTCACTGACAGCAGTCGCCCTGGCACCAGTGAGCGCAACTTCAGCTTTGTGTACTACTTTGAGCCGCTTGGCTTGTACATGGGGGCGAGTGTTTACCTGCATGACGAGATTGCGCGCGTTCAGAAAGAAGTTGTTGAGCGTATAGCCGCTGTGCCCGTCGATACCGAAAACTCAATCCTGTTTATGGTGGACGGCGATGGGCGGCAGTTGGTCAATGGCTATGACCCCGAGGCAGTGGGCCAGCCAATGCCGGACGTGCTTGCCGTTACTCAGGGGTTGGACGCCGAAAACAACAGCTTGTTTACCGAGCTGAATTGGCGAGACCGGGAAGGCGGTCAGCAGCCGGTGGTTTCCTATATCCGTCGCTACCAGCCCTGGGGCTGGACCCTGGGCTCGGCAGTGTTTTTGGACGAGCTCAATGCCAAACTGTTGGCTGAGCGCTCCGCCCTGCAGAGCCGTGTAGAAGAACATATTTTATTCATCTTGGTCATCGCCTTTGGCCTGATGCTGTTCTCGATGATAGCGGCGCGCTGGTTGGCTCGGCGCAGTGCGCACGGCTTCAACATCTTCCAGCAGTTCTTTGCCGACGCCAGCAAGCGTTCAACATTTATCGACGTTGAGCGGCTGCCGTTTGCCGAGTTTCAACACTTGGCGGAAGATGCCAACTTCATGGTCGAGAAGCGCACCCAAACGGAGCGCGCGCTTAAACTCAGTGAACGGCGCTTCCAATTAGCCTTGGATGCCGCCCAAAACCACCTCTGGGATCTCGACCTAAGCACTGGCTTAGTGACTGTGGGTGCCAGCTTCTTTCGCTCGCTGGGCTACACCCCTCCGAGCGAGCCCTATGCCGTGGCGGCATTTAAAGAAATTGCCTACCCGGATGATCTGCAGATTATCGCCTCTGCCGTCGATAGTTGGTTGGGTTTGGCAACTGGCAATAGTGTCGAGTTTCGGGTTCGCGACAGCGACGGAAATTACCACTGGATATACAGTCGCGGCGACGTTGTAGAAAATGACGAGCGCGACCAGCCCCTGCGCGCGATGGGTATCATGACCGATATCACCGAGCGCAAGCGCATGGAGCAGGATTTGGTGGATGCACGCATTGCCGCTGAAGATGCGCTTCACGCCAAGAGCCAGTTCCTTTCAAGTGTGAGCCACGAGTTGCGCACACCGCTTAACGGCGTACTGGGCTACGCGCAATTATTGCAAAAAGAGCAGGGCTTCCCGCCAGACAGCAAAGAGTATTTGCGCGCGATCGAAAGCTGCGGCAAGCACTTGTTGAACTTGATTAACGATGTGCTTGATCTGGCAAAAATTGAAAGTGGCAATATCAATATCGTATGCGAAGCGAATGACCTCGATGATGTTATCGCCAGTGTTGGCGACATTGTCGGCCATCGCGCGAAGTCGAAAGGCCTGGAGTTCATCATTGAGGTTGCCGAGGATGTTGAGCGCAAGCTGCAATTCGACGCCGTAAAACTGCGGCAGGTATTGGTTAACCTGCTCGATAACGCCGTCAAGTTCACCAACAGTGGACAGGTAGGCCTGAAGGTTGGTGTTAACGAAGTTGACGATAGCCTGCAGTTTGAGGTTCGCGACTCCGGTATTGGTATTCCCGCCGACAAGCTGCGAGATGTTTTTGAGCCCTTCCGCCAAGTGAATCCTCAAGACGGTAAGGGAACGGGACTCGGCCTGTCAATCTGTCGCCGCCTGGTAGAGGCGATGGGTGGCAGTTTGAATGTGCGCAGCGAGGAAGGTGTTGGCAGCTGTTTCTACTTCCATATCCCGCTAATGCCCGTGTCAGAGCAAAGCTCGCCGTTATTGGATGCGCCCGAAACGCAGGAGCCCGTCGCCGAAGAAGCCGAAATATCGGGTAATCCTGCGGTGATTGTTGCCGACGACGTTGCGGTGAATCGCCAGGTATTGCTGGGCATGCTCGAAGATATTACCGACGACGTTCGAGAAGCGGCGAACGGTCTTGAAGTGATAGAGCGTTTGAAGGAGCGCGACGCCGCCGTTATTTTGATGGATTTGCGAATGCCGGAAATGGACGGCATGGAAGCAACACGGATCATTAAGCAGGAAATGAAACACGACGTTGCCATTATTATGGCATCGGCCACCACCGACGAGGGAATGGTGGAAGAAGCGCGCTCCTTCGGCTGTGATGATTTCCTTCCCAAACCGATTAGCATGGCAGACCTGTACAAGGTAATGGCGCGATTCTGCGATACCGCCGTGCCAGACGACTCACCGGTGGCGAGCGTTGCGCCGGCGGCGTTAAAAGCGGGATATATCGATGTTTATCCGAATGCATCAGCGTCTGAGGATGTGCCGCTGCCCGAGGAATTGCTGGAAAAATTAGCCCATGCCGTAGACCTCGGTGATGTCACCGGGTTGCGAGAACTGCTTGAGGTGCTGCGTAAGCGTCACCCAGAGCAGCGCGAGTTGAGTGAAGAGGCTGAGCGCCTTCTGCGTGAATTCGACTTTGAGCGCTTAGGGCAATTGTTCAAGTCAGTAAATGAAGGAGCCGCCGTCGATGGCACCTGATCGTGGCGGAGAGCAGATACTGCTCGTCGACGACAATCCCACCAATCTCCAGGTATTGTTTAAGACGCTTGAAGGCAGTGGCTACCGGCTGTTGGCCGCGCGCGACGGTGAGTCAGCGCTCTACACGGCAAAGCGCGCTAAGCCCGCGCTGATACTGCTGGATGTCATGATGCCGGGGGTCGACGGCTTTGAGGTTTGTGAGCGCTTAAAAGCGGACCCCGAAACCGAAGATATCGTCGTTATTTTCCTCTCGGCATTGACCGATAGTCAGTCCAAAGTACACGGCCTGGCCATTGGTGGTGTCGACTATATCGCCAAACCCTTCCAGGCCGATGAAGTACTCGCAAGGGTGCGCACGCACATCAAGTTGCAGCGCCTGGAGCGAGCGCTCGCCAAGCGAAATAGCGAACTGGAGGATGAGAATCAGCGTATTCTCAACGCGGTGGATGAGGGGATTTTTGGCCTCGACAGCGCCGGAAGGGTTTCCTCGATGAACGCACGCGCCGCAGAGCTCACCGGCTGGCCACAGGCTGACGCGCTCGGCGAGCCGCTGCTGGCGCTGAAACTGTTCCCCGGTGACGACGGCTTAAACCAAGCCTTGTCGCTGCTCTGCGAAGCCGGTGTGAGCTTGCGAAAGAACCACGTTGAGCTAACCGGCAAGGACGGCGAGCTGGTTCAGGTGGCCTTGAGCGGCAGCGCCAGCGCAGAGGGTGGGGCAGTGCTGGTATTGCGCGATATTGGCGAATGGCTGGCAAATCAACAAGCGCTGGAGGCGGCCAGAAACGAGGTGGACCACCAGCGTCAGCACCTGGCGCATATTGAGCGTTTAAGCACCGGGGGCGAAATGGCAGCGGGTATCGCCCATGAGGTCAATCAGCCACTTACCGCAGTGAGTAATTACGCCCGCGTTGCCCAGCGCCTGCTGGCGGACTTACCCGAGGCGCAGCGCAGTAAGCTGGACGATGTGCTGAGTAAAATCGGTGTGCAGGCCGAGCGCGCGTCGGCGGTGATTCAGCGGATGCGCAGCTACGTGAAAAAACCCTCAGGGGCGAAGGCGACACTGTCGCTCAATGAATTATTGGAAGACGTGTTGGCGCTGGCGGAGGTGGATTCGAAGGTCAACCGTACTCGCGTAGTGTTTATGGGCGCCAATGACCTGCCAACAGTCTATGGCGACGAAGTGCAGATTCAGCAAGTCGCTCTGAACCTGATTCGCAATGCGATGGAGTCGACAGCGGCGGCGCAAAGCACCAGGCCGGTTGAGGTGAGTACGTTTTTCGCCAACGGCCGGGTTGGTTTTCGCGTTCGTGATTTTGGTCTCGGTCTCGCAAAGGAAGTGGAAGAGCAGTTATTCAGCCCCTTCGTCACTTCCAAAGAGGGAGGGATGGGGATTGGTCTGTCAGTGTCCCAGACGATTATGCAGGGCCATGGCGGCGATATCGCCTACGAGGCCAACCCGGGTGGCGGGGCAGTTTTCTGTTGCGAATTTCCCGTTGCACAAGATCCAGCGTTGACGGACTCGCGTGACTCCGCCAGCGACTGAGCAGGGACAGCTCGAGCTGGAGGGCCTGTCGGTGCGCTACGTGGTGCGTCGCCAGTCGCAACGCCGCAGGCGCTTGGCGTTGCGCGTTTCCCCGAGCGGCGATGTTGAGGTTCGCGTGCCGCAACATACTCCCCAGCACGAAATTGATGCAATGCTTCGCCGTCACGGCCGGTGGCTGAGGTCGTGTATTGAGCAGGCAGTGCCGGCGGCGCCGGCTCCTCAATATCGCTGTGGCGACTATTTTTCCTATCTGGGTGAGCGTTGGCAATTGCGCGTTGAGCCGGGACGTGGCGCGAGCATTTTTCCCGAACAGCGTTTGCTGGTTATCAAAGCCAGAGATCGAAGCCCGGAAAATATTCGCCGCTTGTTTTTATGCTGGTTACGCGATCGCAGCCGCGACTATTTTGCCGCTCGCCTAACGCAGCTGTCGGCGAGCCTGCCGTGGCCGCAGCCGCTGCCGCCGCTGCGTGTCAGGACAATGCGTTCGCGCTGGGGGAGCTGCTCAAGGCGCGGTATTTGCTTGAATATCCGTCTGATGAAGGCGCCGCCACTGTGCATTGATATGGTCATTGTTCATGAGCTGTGTCACATCCGCGAGATGAATCACAGCAGCGCTTTTTACGCGTTGATGGATGCGGCCATGCCGGGCTGGCGAGACGCGAGCAGACAGCTGGATGCATTGAGTGATCAGCTGCTGGTTGATTGACGCTGGTGATGTGCCGACACGGCGGTGAACAGCAGCACGCTGCTTTCTATTAACGACTCGCGGCTTTCGTGATAGCCATTTAACACCCAGCGCCGCGCCATTTGAACCACGGCGCCCACCAACCCTGCATAGACCATGCTGTCATTGGCGGGTTTGCTGAACTCGGCAATACCCAGCACCTGAGCAAGTTCGCCGATCAATTCGGCAAACTCTTCCATCGCTTGATAGTAGAGCGTATCCATCGCTTTGCTCACGCCAAAGATCTCAAACAGGATGACCCGCGCCAGCTCCGGTTGTTTCTCTAGGGTTTCAAAAAACGCACTTAGCCCGGTGCGCATGGTTTGCTCAGTCGATAAGCCGGGAGCGGCAATGGCGTTCAACATCGCGTCGCGAAGCAGGGCGGTTTGCTGTTGATACAGCTCGCCAAGCAGCGCCTCGCGGTTTGCAAACGACTCGTAGAAATAACGCTCTGTTAACCCCGCCGACGCACACAGACTGCGAACGGTTGCGTTGCTGTATCCCTGAGAAGACACCACTTCCAGCGCCGCCTGCAGAAGAAGCTGGCGGCGTTCAGCGCGTCGCGCATCGGGGCTTTGGCCGCGATAAGAGCGGCGGCGTGCGGGGTTTGAATTTG
The DNA here is from genome assembly GCF_964011655.1 of uncultured Spongiibacter sp. Taxonomy (NCBI): domain Bacteria; kingdom Pseudomonadati; phylum Pseudomonadota; class Gammaproteobacteria; order Cellvibrionales; family Spongiibacteraceae; genus Spongiibacter; species uncultured Spongiibacter sp. The sequence continues at coordinate 109,233 of NZ_CAXGPO010000004.1, forward strand.
TCATGGGTAAAATTTTGACATGGCGCGTTGTCAAATGTAAAGTGACAACATGCATTGTCAGAATGGCATCGGTTCTGACGGAGAGTCTTTTACCAAAGAGCGGCGCAGCGGCGCTGAGAGAACAATGAGCAAACAACAAGACTACGATTTTGATTATTTGGTGGTGGGGTCAGGTTTCGGCGGTTCCGTTTCGGCTCACCGGCTCACGCAGAAGGGCTATTCGGTTGCCGTGGTTGAATCGGGGAAGCGTTGGAATGCCGACAACCTGCCCGCCAGCAACTGGCGTTTTTGGCGTTGGCTGTGGCGCCCTCTGCTTGGCTTAAAAGGTTTCTTCAATATTCGCTGGTTCCGGCATGTGCTGATCTTGCAGGGCAACGCCGTTGGCGGCGGGTCGGTGACTTATGCCAACACGCTGTTGGTGCCCAAGGAAACGGTGTGGGATGACGGCAGCTGGGCGGGCCTGACTAACTGGAAGCAGGTTATGCCCCGGCATTACGATTCTGCCAGGGCGATGTTAGGGGTCACAGAAAATCGCATCCTTGGGCCCGCAGATCATGCGCTGAAAGAGATTGCTGACGACTGGGGCTGTGGTGACACGTTCTACCGAACACAGGTGGGCGTGTTTTTCGGCAACGAAGAGGATGAGCCGGGCACCCGTTATAACGACCCTTACTTTGGTGGCGATGGTCCGGCGCGTAACAGCTGTATCGCCTGTGGTGGTTGCATGGTTGGTTGCCGGCACAATGCCAAGAATAGCCTGGATAAGAACTACCTTTACTTTGCAGAAAAGCAGGGCGCAAAAGTATTTGCCGAGAGCAAGGTCGTCGATGTGCGACCACTCGGCGATGCCCAAGGCTCGCAGGGCTATGAGGTCACGGCGATAAGCAGTACCTCTTTATTTCGCAAAAATGTCCGCCGCTGGCGAGTGCGCTCGGTTGTGTTTGCGGCCTCGTCACTGGGCACTCAAGACTTGTTATTTAAACTGCGCGACAAAGGGTCGCTGCCAAATATTTCGTCGCAACTGGGTCGCCGGGTGCGAACCAATGCAGAGTCGTTGATTGGGGTTCGTGTGCCGGGCAATCCGGAAATGGATAAGGGGATTGCGATAGGTTCGGGGGTGTACCTGGATGAGCACACGCATATCGAAGCAACGCGTTATCCAAAAGGGTCCGACGCGATGGGCATGTTGGTTACGGCAATGACGCGCGGCGATACAAGTGCCACGCGCATCGCTGTGTGGATCAAGACCGTACTCAAGCTCCTGCTAACCCGTCCCCTGCAGGGGATTCGCATGCTGATCCCCTTTGGTATGGCCTCGCAAACGATTATTTTTCTGTGTATGCAAACCCTGGAAGGGCATATCGATATGCGCTACCGGCGCCCTTGGTACTGGCCCTTTAGCAAGAAAATGCTCAGTCATGGCGAACGCATTCCCACGTATATTCCTCAGGCCAGCGATTTCGCCCAGCGGGCGGCGGAAAAGCTGGGTGGAATGGCGGGAAGTTTGCTTACAGAGGTGCTCTTTAATATTCCTGCCACCGCGCATTGTATGGGCGGTGCGGCGATGGGGCGCTCTGCTGACGAGGGAGTGATTGATTACCGCAACCGGGTGTTTGGCTACCAAAACATGTATATCTGTGACGGTTCCATGCTGGGCGCGAACCTGGGTGTAAACCCCTCGCTCACCATCACAGCCTTGACCGAGCATGCCATGAGTCACATTCCCGCCAAGCAGGAGCTCGCCGACGAAAACGCTGCCCCTAGCAGCGCTGCTGCCTAGGGGCAGCCTCCGCCCCGAAAACAGGGTCCAGGCTTAGAGTGGCAGTTGTAGTGACGCGTGGCCGCCGAGCTCGCGTTTGCCTGCTGCTGTCACGCTGATTTCCGCCCTCAGCGAGCGGCCGAGGGTATAGCGGATGCCGGCGTTGCCGGTATCTCGCTCGTAGCGGTGCTCAGCGTAGTTGTAACCCATAACGAGGGCAAATCGTCGGGTAACGTTCAAGCTCGCCGAGATGTTGACGTCGCGACGCTGTGGTGCCTCGCCAAAGCGTGCTCTTGGCACAAGGTCACCCATGATCTGTACATCTCCCCAGGGGCGTCGATAGTCGATCCCGGCGATCACCCGGCTGCGTTGGCGGTAGAGGTCACCGCTGGCTCCGCGCAGGGATTCGGTATACAAGTCTTTGACTATTAGGTGCAGGCCGACATGGCCAATGGTATGTCGCATGCCGAGGTCGGCATTGAGTTGCACCCGGTTCTTAATGTCGGTGTCCCAGTCGAACACTTTATTCTTTTCGTAGTCATCGTAATCGATGCGACGCTCAAGCAAGCTGATGACCTGTATCTTGCCCAGAATTCCAAATTCAGTATTCGGCAGAGCGTCCAGACGGAAGTGATAATTGATGCCCGCGTGGTTTTCCAGCACGGCGGAGATATCCATGTAGGATTCTAGGTCGGGGCCGCCAAACAGGCCGGTTATTCCGGCAAAGCGCAGGCGATTTTCATCGCCTTCGTCATAGTAAAAGCGCGCAGTGCCACGCAGCTCGCTGCCCAGCCGGTAGTGAAACGGGCTCTCATTGGATGTTGCCAGAATAATTGTGCCGCGGCTGCGCAGGCTGGTGGTCGCGCCGTCCAAGGCTTCGAGCGCGTCGACTAAATCTTGTTCGTCACCCGGAATCAACAATAGGCCTCGCGACCTCGCCTCGAGATTTTCGCCTTCTTCTTTTACCTCCAGTGCTTTGTCCAGCAGGTCGTCCCTGTCGTCGAAGTAGATCTCGCCGTAACTGTAGAGCAGGGTTTCTTTTGGGTCGCGGCTGGTTTGTGCGTCAGCCGGATTGTTGTCCAGTGCGCGCAGGTCCACGGGTTTTGAGGGCTGTGCGATGGCAATGCAGCTGTACAGGTAGCAGGGGATAAGCAGTAGCTTAAGAAGTCGGCTCACTTGGGGCTCCGGTGTCGCGGCGCGACAGCTAGGCCGCATATTATGGTGTTTTGGCGAGGATAGCGGGGGCAGCTCAGGGCGGCAAGCGTCGGCGTAGATTCTTGTGTATGATTCTGAGCGTCGGCGATGACCGACAAATAACAATAACGATGTAGAGCGGCTCATGACTTCCTATGTTTCTGAGATAGCGCAGCGTAAAACGGTGTGCAGTTACCCCCGGGTATTAATAGCTATTCACTGGTTAGTCGGCGGCGTGTTTCGGCTGCGAGGGTGGCGTTTTCAGATGCCTGCGCCGACGCCGCGCAAATATGTGATGGTCGTTGCGCCGCATACCAGTAATTGGGACTTTTTCTTGATGGTAGCGCTTGGCGCTGCGCTGGGGCGACAGGTGCGCTTTATGGGCAAGCACAGCTTATTTCTCGGCCCGCTTGGGAGCTTGCTGCGTTGGTTAGGCGGTATTGCGGTAGAGCGCACAAGTCGACATAACTTCGTTGAGCATATGGTTGAGCAATTTCACAATACCGATGACATGGTGCTGATTATTGCCCCGGAAGGTACGCGCAAGGCAGTAGAGCGCTGGAAGGGCGGCTTCTACCACATTGCTGCAGGGGCGGGTGTGCCCATTGTGCCGGTGTATCTTGATTACGCGGAAAAACGGGTTGGCTTCGCGTCGCCGTGTATGCCTACCGGCGATATGGATGCGGATATGGTCGATATCCAGCAGTGCTATGAGCGCGTCACTGCTCGTCACCCCTCCGGCGATAGCAGCCACCCCAACAAAGGTAGGTAGATTACCCAATAACCCTGGGCGGTGTGCTTGCTGACAATGTAATTTTGCGTAAAACGGCTACACTCAGCGCATTACCACAGCGAGGCGGCAAGTCATGAATGAGTTCTGGCGCAGTATCCTGGGGCCGGAAATGCCACCCCATGGTCACTGCTACCTTTGGAATGAGCAGTTGGTGTTTCTGCACGTTCTTAGCGACACCTTAATTACCCTGTCTTACTTCACGATTCCCATTGCTTTGATTGTCCTCGTCAAACGGCGTGACGATCTCAAGTTCAATTATATGTTCTTGATGTTTGCGGTGTTTATTTTTGCGTGTGGTACCACGCACTTAGTGAATATTCTGAATGTTTGGTACGGTGCTTATTGGTTAAGCGGCACCATAAAGGCGATAACAGCCATCGCCTCTGTCGGCACGGCAATACTCGTGTGGCCCCTCATCCCCAAAGCCCTGGCGTTGCCGAGTAACGCGCAGTTGGTCGAGCTGAACAATCAGTTACAGAATGAAATTGCGGAGAACCGTCGTAAACAAGAAGAGGTGGAGCGTTTGTCGGCAGACTTGCAGAGCCTTGTTACCCAGCGTACCGAAGAGCTCGCCGAAGCGCGGTTGAATAAAACCCTACTCGAAAAGACCAATGAGTCGCTCAGTAATAGCAATACGGCACTGGAAGAATTCTCGCGCGCCAGTACCGAGGGTTTTGTCGAGCCCTTGAGGGTTATCGATGTATACAGCAAGCGCCTACAAGAGCGCGCTGGCCAGGAGTTGAGCGAGGAATCGCGGCAATGGTTAAGCAAAGTCCGTGAGGCAAGCAGCCAGGCGTCGCGCTTGAATGCCGGCTTGCAGCGTTATAGCCAGCTGCCCTTGAATGAGCCCGTTGAGGAGTTGAGCCTGGACAGCTTGGTGTCGCGAATTATCGACGACGAGGCGATGGCCGATGTCGTGAGCATTCAACCGCCCGGCTTGGGTACCGCCGTGCTGCCGGGTGGAACGCTGACCTTGGTTATCAGAGAATTATTGCGCAACGCCAAACGCTTCAGTGGCCAGCGCCCATTGCGAGTGGATATCGGCCGCTTACCCGACCCCACGACGGGTGGCCTCGCGCTGTTTGTACGGGATAACGGCCGCGGGATTCCCGCTGCCCAGCAGAAGCGTGTCTTTGCGCTCTTCGAGCAATTTCATTCGGAGGGCGAGGGTGTTGGCCTGGCGTCTATTCGCCGCCTCGTTAGCGAATATGGTGGCCGTGTCAGCGTTATCAGTGACGGTGAGAGTGGCAGCGAGTTCCGAGTTGAATTCCCGCTGCTATAATCCGCTCACTTTTTGCCCGCTGACTCGTCGATTTTGTCGAGAATGCGGGTAGCGGTGTCGTTGTCCTCTTGCCAAAGTTGACGGGCTAACCTCGCTGCGGTGTCGCGGCTTGTCACTAGGTGCTGCCGAAAGCGCCGACAGGGGCCGCAAATCATCAGGTGCATTTTAAATTGCAGGCCTGCCCAACCGCGCGGCGGGTTATCGAGGTGGTCACTGGCCAAATGGCTTACTTCCTTGCAGCTTAGCATTCCCCCGTCTCCTGAAAGTGGTCGACAACATCTAATAGCTTGAGTCGCGCTCGGTGAAGTAATACGCGTACATTGCTTTCGCTTAGCAGCAATTGATCGGCAATATCACTCAGTGGCATTTGCTCTAAATCACGCAGCATAAACACCGCTTTTTGGTTCTCCGGTAGCAACGTTAATGTGTGCTCGATACAACAGCGCAACTGGTCTTCCTCTAGCAGGCGTTCCGGCGTGCCCAGTTCCCAATGCGCTGGCGGGATTTGCCAGTGGCCATCGGCGGCGAAACGGCTCTCTGCGAGCGCCGCAGGAAGCTGCTCGGTATCGGCTACATTCATATGGCGCTTCTCCTTGCGAAGTCGCGATTTGGCCTCGTTACTGACGATCTGGATCATCCAGGTCGATAGTGCAGAGCGTCCCTCGAAGCGGTTTATCGCCCTGAATATTGAGGTCCAGGCTTCCTGTACCACATCCTCGGCAAAGACATCACCAATAATGGCGCGGGCCACAATGAGCAGGCGCTGATTGTAGCGCACAATAAGATCCCTGAATGCGGCGTTGTCACCGCTTTGCAGGCGTTCGAGCAGGGCGTCGTCTTGCGTTACTTGTGACACGCGTAGTGGCCTTCGTTTTATTGCGAAACGTAGGCCATAGTGTCCCTGATAACGCGACCCGACGGCAATGCTTGGCGGTAAAATTGCTGACATCTTTAGTGGCGTTGTCGCGTCACGTAACGGTGGAGGCCGTCATCGATACTCACGTAGCGCCCTCCGCCCATTTTGATCAGGGCCAGTAGCATAATGAAATAGGTGGCTGCGAACTCGATGCCGTTGTTGAGGATCACGAAGTTGCCGCTCTCGGTCAGCCAATCGTAATGGCCGTGCTCCTGAAGAATGGATTTTGCCGCGTCCAGTTTTTCCGCTGCGGCGTCAACACGGGCATTTGCAAAGGGGGCACTCGCATCGGCGATCGCCTGCCAACCAAAGGACCAGTGCACGGTGGTGGCGGCCACCAGCATGGTAACGGCGAGCGGCACCGCTATCCAGCGTGTGGCCAGGCCAACGAGCAGCAGGGCGGCACCCGCCAGCTCAGTGGCCGTAGCCAAGCCTGCCATCAGTGTTGGCATGGGTAGCCCGAGGCCCCACTCGGGGTTGCCAAACCAGGCGACGGTATCGTCGAAATGGCGGTACTTATTGCTGCCTGCCATCCAAAATATTGGTACCAGATAGAGCCGAATCAGCAGTGACGGCAGACCAGAGAGCGGCGTCAGCAGGCGCCCTAGTCCCTTGTGTAGGCGAGTGACCGTGTCAGTAGCGGTCTGGAGAAACGTCATGGCGAGCATCCTTATTTTTACAGGTATGGGCCATAGACGAACCGCGTTCGCCATTGTTACACCGTCTGGAAATATTCCAGCGATGCCAATAAATTTTATTAATTCGCTGTAACAACTTTCTCTGTGAGTCATCTATGCTGTAACGCAGGTGCTTTTCGCTGGCGTCAATTAAACTTTCTAAACGAGGTAGTACATCCATGAATAAATCAAAAATGACAGCACTGACCGCCGCCATGTTCGCTTCAAGTCTTGCTTCCGCTGCGGTGAGCGATAGCGGCAACCCCTTCAGTGCGCAATCGCTGAGCAGTGGCTATCAACAAGTGGATTTTGGTAAGCACGCTGAGGGTAAATGCGGCGAAGGCAAGTGTGGTGGCAAAAAGGCCAGCGACGAAGGTAAATGCGGCGAGGGCAAGTGCGGTGGCAAAAAAGCCAGCGACGAAGGTAAGTGCGGCGAAGGCAAATGTGGCGGCAACAAAGCCCGTGACGAAGGCAAGTGCGGCGAGGGTAAATGTGGCGGCAACAAAGCCCGTGACGAAGGCAAGTGTGGCGAAGGTAAGTGCGGCCACTAAATTCGTGGCGGCAATAGCGCCGCCCACTCCTCTTTTCTGGTAAAGGTCGCCAGCGCTATTTATAGTGTTCGGCGGCTGCGCCACAGCGCAGTCCTATTATCGGTATGTTGGGCGGTGTTGTGGCAGGTTTTCCTTTTCGATTTTCACAAGACAGGCGGCGCTTAGCCATTGGCGTTGGCTTGTCCCTGCTCACTGTTTTCCTGTCGGCGACCGTTGCCGCGGTCGGTAAACATTTGTCGGGAATGCAGGTGCCGGTATCGGCAATGATCGTTGCCCAATACAGCATATCCTTTGTTTTTACCCTGCCCAGTGTTGCGCGCGGCGGCGTTGCCAGCTTGCGTAGTGAGCGCCTGCCCATGCATTTTTTGAGGGGGTTAAGTGGGGTTGCATGCTTCTACTTCTACTTTTTCGCGCTCAGTAAAATCTCACTGTTAGAAGCCACGCTGCTGCGCAACAGCGCACCATTGATGGTGCCCCTGTTAATATTTTTTGCGTTGCGAGAGCCGGTGAGCCGTCGCAGCTTGCCACCCTTACTGCTGGGTTTTGCCGGGGTGGTGTTGGTGCTGCGGCCGGGCTTTGCGGAGTTGAGTATCTGGCATTTGGTTGCGCTGGTCTCGGGCTTGGGCCTGGCTATTTCTATGATTACCACGCGTATGTTGGCGTCCACTGAACCCGCAAATCGGATCTTGTTCTATTACTTTGCCGTGTCCCTGATGGTCAGCGTGCCGTTTTTTCTCTGGCAGGGCGGCGACGTGCATCTCTCGGCCTACCCTTGGTTGCTGTATATGGGGGTGGTGATCTATTTGTGCTTTCTGCTGTACACCTGGGCTTATCGCTATGCCTCGGCATCGGTGCTCGCGCCGACCAGTTATTTTGCGGTGGTCTTTGGCGGGCTGCTGGATTGGCTGATCTGGGGCCTGCTGCCAGATACGCTCACACTGATTGGCATTGCGCTGGTGATTCTTGGCGGTGTGATGGTTGTCGGCGGCCGCGACGATGCCAAAACATAAGTGGTGCTCATAGGTTCTTGTACAGTGGCGCGAGGGCCGGTTTGGCGGGACTCGCGGCCTGCTGCTTTCTGTAGGTCGCTGCGGTCTGTAGCAACGCGGCGTAATCCACACAGGGCTCGGTGGTGCGATAAAGTTCGGCGTTGATACTGTCGACGTGGGTGGCAAAGGCGGGTTCGTGAGCGACGAGCTCCGCCAAACTGCGATAGCCGTCTTGCTGGTGAGAGGCCCAGTCTTGTAACGCCGCTCTCGCGGCGCGGGTATCGCGCTGTTTGCAGGCCTTTTTCAGCCTTTGGTAAGCCGCCTTTTCGTGTTGGTCATTCTTCTCAGTATCGCGGAGGGGAGGCTCTGTGCGATCACGACGGCGTAGCAGCGCCCACAGGCAGAGAAGGTTGGTGCAAATTAATAGGGCAATAATTATCCGGTAGGGCGCCAGTGGAGTGTCTGTGGAAATCGCTGGGCCGCTGAGCGGGGTTGCCGAGGGCGCAGCTTGCGACGCTGCGGTTTCGATCGCCTCATCGCCGGGCGCGCCCGGTGCGGGACTTACGACTAACTCCCGGGCGGGTAATACCGCCAGCTCGGCGCGGTTAGTGCGTGTGTTCCACCAGGCAAGTTTTATTTCGGGCAGGGTGTAGCGCCCGGCTTCGTTGGCGATCATCGCCGTGGATTCGCTGCGCAGGCCAACCAGTATTTGTTCATCTTTGTTATTTTGCAGCACTGGCTGGTCAGGGTAGAGCTTGGCCCCTGCCAGGTCGTAGCGAGGCAGTGCAGGTAGCTGCGCTGCCATCAGCCCCTCGGCGCGAATATCCACGCGACGGGTAATCGACTCGCCCACCTGCAGTTGCTCGGGGTCGCTGCTCCACTCTTCAAATATCTCTACGTTGCCTGCGGGCAGCCATAGCGCGCCGTCGAAGTCTGCGGGGGGGGATTGAATATCAATCTCCATGGGCGGACTGCGACGTACCAGTAAACGGCCTGGGTCTAACAGTGAAGGGCGGTAGCTTTCCACGCGCGCTTGCAGCGTCAACGCAGGTATCTCCAATGTGCCACTGCGCTGAGGGAAAACGGCGTAGCGGCGTTCAATAACCTGAAAGCTGCGGCCATCAATGCGTTGGCGGTAACGACTCTCCCCTAGTGATTCGACCAGGGCATTGTCGACTTCCAGGGGATCCAGGGTGGCGTCGAGAAAATTCACCGAGCTGTATAGCTTGACGCTGTATTCCAGCATTTGCTGAACATAGCCGCGACGCGGCGTGATATCCGCTTCTAACCACACTTGGCGATTGTCAGTATTCTGGCGTCGCGCGCTGTTTGACGGCGTGACGCGGATGCTTATCGCCTTGGTTTGTTTGTTGCCCATGGTGATGGCGGGTATGGTCAGGTCGCCTTCGCGCTTCGGGGCCAGCGTGTAGTCCCACTGACGGCTGCTGCTGATTTTGCCGTTGACGATATTGGTACGGCTGCTCTGCTGTCGGTTCAGAATATGGAAATCATTGCTCAGCTCGCTTACATCGGGCTCACCGCTGAATAAAATGCTGTCGGCCGACAAGGTGAGGTTGAGGGTTTCCTCCAGGGCGACTTGATTGCGGTCGACCGAGGCACGTACTGTGGTTTCGGCCTGCGCGAGGCCGCTACAGCAAAGCGCAAAAAAGCTCAGCCACAAGGTCGCTAGATACTTAATACGGGGCATAGTTTTCGGCCTCCGGCAGCTCGCCTTGGCGGCGGCGCTGATCATATTGGTATTGGAATTTGTTGCGAAGCAGCGTATCCGAGCTGTCAGGAATATTTCTCAGCCACTGCTCTTGCGCCTGTTCTTCCTCTGACAGCGGCGCCTGAGCGGCGCCAGCAGCAGGCGCTGCTTTGGCATTTTCAGCGGGCGTAGTGCCGTCGCTTTGTCGGGCGACAGCGTCGTTTTGCGCATCGTCATTCTCACCGCGTTGTTGCGCGTGCTGTTCGGCGAGAGCCCTCTGGTTCGCCGTGTTTTCTGAAGCAGGTGCGGCGCCGGAATCGTCGGTGCCTGGATCCTCTGATGGGTCGGCTTGCTGTTCCCCCGAAGACTGTTGCGGGTTTTTGCCTTTGCTATTTCCGCCTGCGCTGGTGGCATTGTTGTCAGCCGCGGCGTTGTTACTTTGCGGGTCGCCGCCTTGTTCTTGGTTATCAGCGTCTTTATTTTGAGAGCCCTGGTTTTCAGAGGCCTGATTTTCAGAACCTTTGTTTTCAGAGCCCTGGTTTTCAGAACCCTCGTTTTTAGAACCCTGGTTTTCAGATCCTTGGTCGCCGCCTTGCTGCTGTTGTTTTGTTAATTGCTCTACTAATGCCTTGTTGGCTTTGGCATCGGCCATGTCGGGTTGGCGTTGTAACGCTTGATCGTAGGCCTCCAAGGCCTCGTCCAGTTTTCCCGCTTTGGCCAGTGCGTTGCCACGGTTATAGTGAGCGTCAGCGGAGTCTCGCTCTGCGAAAGCATCCGCCGCCGCGGCATAGTTGCCGGCGCGATAGTGGGCGCTGCCGCGCCACATAGGGTCGCGGAATAGTTCGGCGGCTTCTGCGGGCGCCTCCTGAAAGCGCTGCAGTGCTCGTTGGTCGGCGGTTTTCCACGGGTGCTGCCAGTCCAGCGCATAGCTGTGCTCGGGCTGGGTGAGTATCGCGAGGAATATAATCAGCACAGCACCGCGTCGGAAGGCCAGCAGGGCAAAGGGTAGCAGGAGCAGGGCTAACCACTGACCGCCGTCTTGCCACTGCTCGAAGGTTTGCTGCTGTGTACTCTCTTCAAATTGTTGGCTGCCCGCTGCCAGTTTGCGCAGGGCGGAATCGCCCAGTGGGGCGCTTAAGTTAATGTACTGCCCCCCGGCTTTGCGGGCCAGGGCCTGCATCAAGGCCTCTGGCATATTGGCGACGATGGTATTGCCTTGTGAGTCCTTTAAAAAGCCCCCTTCCGGCAGGGGGATAGGCGCGCCCTGTTCACTGCCCACACCGATAATTGAAACCGGGTAAGAGGACTGGTCGACAAAGCCCTCCAGTCCCTTTAGCTGCTGTGCAGAAAAGCCATCGCCGATAAGAAGAATGTGGCCGCTGGGGCTACCCGCATTGTCGAGTAGCTGCTGCGCCTGGACGAGTCCGCTAAGGGGGTTGCTGCCTTGCACAGGCATCATAGCTGGATGGAGGGCGGGCAGCAGCGTATTGAGGGTGTTGCCATCATCGGTGAGCGGCGCTACTACAAAGGCGTCGCCCGCACTGGCCACCAAGCCTGTTTGGCCGTCGGCGCGCAGTGCCAGCAGATCGCGTATGGCATATTTAGCCCGCTGCAGGCGCGACGGTTGTAGGTCTTCGGCAAGCATGGAGGGGGACAGGTCCAGCACAATCGCCAAGCCGCCTCGGTCTTCCAATACGGGACTTGGCAGGCGTTGCCAGCTCGGTCCCATGAGTGCCAGCCAGCACAATAATCCCGCCAAGAAAACTGGCCACAGGCGCCGAGAATAGCGGCCTCGCGGTTGCTCAAGGAGGTGGGGCAATAAGCCAGGGTCGATAAATTGCTGCCACTGCTGCGCCAAACGCTGCTGGCGAAGGTGGAGCCATAAGCACAGTAGTATTGGCAGTGCGCTCCACACCCACTCGGGACGCAACCAATGTAGCGTTATCATTGCGATCTCCTTTGCGCCAGGGTAATCGCCAGCGCTGTTATTAGCGCAGCGGTCAATGGCCAGTGGAGGAGGGAGCGTCGCGGCCGAATCTGTTGCTGTTCCTGCTCAATTGGCTCTAACGCGGCAATGGCATTGTAGGCCGCTTGCAGTTCTTCTGTGTTGCGCGCGCGGTAATATTCGCCGCCGGTTTGGTGGGCGATTTCGCGCAGTGTTTTTTCATCCAGGTCGGCAGAGGGGTTAATTTTTCGCGCCCCTAGCCGACTGCCAAAAAGCCCTGGTACTTCCATTTCTGTTGCCCCGACACCAATGGTGTAAATGCGGATATTCTCACGCTGGGCTACGGCAGCCGCCTCTAAGGGCGGTAGGGTGCTGGCGGTGTCGGCACCATCGGTTAATAAAATTACCACGCGGCTATTTTCCGGGCGTTTGCGCAGTCGCTTGATGGCAAAGCCAATGGCATCGCCGATGGCGGTTTGTTTGCCAGCGAAGCCAACCTCGGCTTCATCCATTAGCTGGCCGAGAGTCGCCAAGTCGAAGGAGAGCGGGGATTGAATGTAGGCGCGCGAGCCGAACAGGATGAGTCCGAGCTTGTCGCCTCGGCGCTGGCGGACAAATTCGTTGACGACTGCCTTTACGACAGTAATGCGAGGCAGGGCGCTGCCTTGAACTTTCATATCTTGCTGAGCCATCGACCCTGAGATATCGACTGCCAGCATTAGATCCCTGCCGGTGCTGGGAAGCGCCTGAGGCTCACCCACCCACTGTGGACCACTGGCGGCGGCAAGCAGGCTGAGCCAGAGCAGCCAATGTGCAATGATAAGCGGGCTTTTGGTGTTTTTTATGCTGAGGCTTTCGCGGTCGCGAAGCTGCATCAGTTGGTGGTAAAACGGCACCCGCAGGGCGCTTCGCACGGCCTGCTCGCTTGCGGGTTTGCTCAGTGCCCTAACGATGAGTGGCAGGGGCAGCAGCAACAACAGCCATGGCCACTGTAAACTCAGCATCCCTTCGCTCTCCTGTGCGTGCGCAGCCATGTGCTTACTGACCTATGCAGCCCGTCGCGATCAGTCAGCTGCGACGTTGCCTGATAAGCGGCGGTCTCCAGTTCGGCAAACTGCTGGGTAGTAAACACAGGGTGCTTGCAGTAACTATTTAATAGCTCGCACCAGGCGTCGCCTCGCGCAGTAGCGGCGCGTTGGCCATCAAGCTGTAAAGCGACTCGGCGCAGCAATTGATTGGCGCTTGCGGCGTAAAGGCTGTCATCGCTTTGCTGCGCGAGCTTTCCGAGCTCCGCCAGCGCGGCGCGGCGATAGGCGTTGCGGTTGTAGCAGCGGCGCCAATACAGCGCACCGGCGAGGGCGACCAACAACAGCAGTCCGAGCAGGGCAAACCAGCCCCAGGCCCAGGGGAAATCAGCTGGCGGTGGCGGTAGGTGGATGTCGGCGAGTCGGGCCAATGGGTCAGTGGGCCTTGGCGTCATGTTAGCCGGATCTCCCTGCTGAGGATGTCCAGTAGGTCGTCATCGGTACTCAGTGGTAACAAAACAACGCCCAGCTGGCGCAGCTGTTGTTGAAGCGTTTGCTGGGCCTGTGCAATGTGATCGCGGTAGTGCTGTTGTAGCCGCTGGTCGATATTAATGACCGAACGCTGTTGGCCATCGCTGAGGGGCAGCGCACCTTGCAGCGGCAAGCGCAGCTCCAGCGGGTCGTTGATGCCCAGCGCGACAATGTCGTTGTGACGTGACAGCAGCAGCAATTGCTTGTGGGCCTCGTCATCGTAGTCGTGAAAATCGCTCAAGATAAACACTGATGAGCCCGGCCTGGTGATGCGCCGAAGTTCCTCTAGCGCCGACGACAGGGGTTGTTTATCCACAGCGGGCGCTTGGAGTAGCCGCTCACTGTACTCGCAGGCGCTGTTTAACAAATGCAGTACTGCTCGGCTGCTGCGCTTAGGCCGAAACTCGTTATGGCGGTCGTCGGAAAAAATAAGGCCGCCGACTCGGTCATTGCTGTCCAGACCATTCCATGCCAGCAGCGCCGCGGCGTGGCAGGCCATCACTGACTTAAAGCAATGGCGGCTGCCAAAGGCCATCGGCCGACGCTGGTCCAGGCAAATAACAATCGGCCGCTCGCGCTCTTCCTCAAACACGCGGGTGTGCGGCTTGGTGGTGCGCGCGGTTACCCGCCAGTCGATGTGGCGAATCTCGTCGCCGCCTTGGTAAGCGCGAAGTTGTTGGAAGCTTAAGCCGCGACCTTTGAAGGGCGCCGGGTGATTGCCGGTTTGTCGGGCGACGTGGCGCCGTTGTTGGCGCAGGCGAAGTTGCCGCGCGGTCAGTCTGGCGGCTATCAGCGCAGCGCGGTTAACACTCGCGCCGCGAACTACGTAGTTCATTGATTCTGTTGAAGACGTCGCTTTGGCCATAGCGGTTTAGGCAACGGGTACGCAATGAATCAGTCGGTCTATCAATTGGTCGCGGGCAACGCCCTCGGCCTCAGCGGCGAAGCTGATAATTAAACGGTGGCGGAGCACGTCGTGGGCGACAGCTTGGACATCATCCGGGCTAACGTAGTCTCGGCCGGCCAGCCAGGCATGGGCACGCGAGCAGCGGTCCAGGGCGATGGTCGCTCGCGGGCTGGCGCCGACATCGAGCCACTGGTCGAGCTGTTGATCCCACTGGCCGGCATTGCGCGTCGCGACGACCAGTTGCACGATGTACTGCTCCACGGCGTCGGCCATATGAATATCCAAAGCCTGCTGTCTTGCCGAGAATATCGCCTGCTGGCTGATTTGCGGCGCAGCGCTTTGCTCGCCCTGGGCCTCGTTGCGTACGCTGCGCAGAATGGCCAGCTCGGCTTCTGCACTGGGGTAGTCGACATTGACATGCATCAGGAAGCGGTCGAGCTGAGCCTCTGGCAGTGGGTAGGTACCCTCTTGCTCAAGCGGGTTTTGGGTTGCCATTACCAAGAACAAGGAGTCCAGGGCGTAGCTGTGGCTGCCGACGCTGACCTGCCTTTCCGCCATGGCCTCCAGCAGTGCGGACTGCACTTTAGCCGGGGCCCGGTTGATCTCGTCGGCCAGCAACAGATTGTGGAATATGGGGCCGCGTTGGAACTCAAACACGCCGGTTTCGGGGCGATAGATTTCGCTACCGGTGACATCGCCAGGTAGCAGGTCCGGGGTGAACTGAATACGCTGGAAGCTGCCCTCAATGGCATCGGAGAGGGTTTTGATCGCCTTGGTTTTCGCCAGGCCGGGGGCGCCTTCAACCAGCAGGTGGCCGTCTGCCAACAGGGCAATAAGCAGGCGTTGGGTGAGTTGCTGCTGGCCGATAATCTGGCTGTTCAACCAGTCGTGGAGCTGGCTGATGTGTTGGTGTTCGGTCATTTAAGGTCTACCTGTGACAATATTCTTATGTGCCCGATGGTGGGGGCATTTGTGCCATTTTCAAGCGCTGCTGGGGCGAGGTTTAGCAGTGCGCTGCGATCAATAGACCGCGAGCGGCACTATTCATTCCCCTGATCTTCCCCAACAGCGCCATGGCAGCGCAATAACCGCAGCTCTACATCCAGGGTTAGTGACATCGGTGCACTGCTTAACAGCGCTTGCCGAGCTTCGTGGGTGGCGCGGTAGTTGTGGGGTGTCATGCTTAGCAGCTCGTCAAGCTCGCTACGTGACAGTGCGCGGGTTTGTTGATGGACGCGCACTCGCCTATGCAAGGGGCCGATAAGTTGTTCTGCCTTGCCCAGGCTCGGTGGCTCGCTGCGCCGCAATTCGGCGTACAGCTTTTCCCGCAATTCCAGTAAGTGGTCGGGGCCGCTGTCCACCTGAAGGTAGTAGCCGCCGTCGCGCAGTAGTCGTGAAAATTCGTTGTACACCGGAAAACCGAAGGCGCAGAGGACGATGTCCTGGCTGGCGGAGGGCAGCGGCACGCTGCGATTGCTGGCAACAATGCCGTTTAGTGAGCGGTTGCGCTGCAGGCAGCAACGCAGCGCCCACTTTGAAATATCCAGGCCGATTGCCGTGGCGTTGCCGCCCCGGTCGACCAGCGCTTGTGCGAGCGTGTTGAGGTAGTAGCCATCGCCGCAACCGGCGTCCAAAACGCTGCATGACGCTGCCTCACCAAATTCGTCGAGCAATAACTGAGTGATGGCATCGGCAATGGGCCGGTATATACCGCGATCCAAAAATTGCTTGCGCGCATTGACCATGGCTTTGCTGTCGCCGGGGTCCTTGGATTTTTTGTGCTGTACCGGCAGCAAGTTGATGTAACCTTGGCGAGCAATATCAAAGCTGTGACCGCGCGGGCAGCGCCACTGTTGATCGCTGCGCTGCATGGCCTCGCCATCAATGGGGCAGCAAAGGTGTTGTAGAGCAAGTAAGGGCATAGTTGTTCACGGTTTGATACAGTGCGCAGCATACAGTGACACAGCTGGGCGACGCCATCGCTCTGACAGAGATTACGGGAATCATTACACAATGTTGAAAAAACTCCGCCAGGAAAAGCGCCAAAAACGCGCATTGGCCGAGGCGATTGACCGCCGGGTTGAGGCCTTGACCCAGCGCTTTGAGGCCGATGCCTTGCATCGCACAGAACGGGGTGTGGCGGAAAATACGCCGCGCCCCATCGTTGTTTCGCTAACCAGTTTCAGCAAGCGCATTCACGATGTGTATTTAACGATTGAGAGTCTGCTTCAGCAGTCCCATAAACCGGACCGTATCGTGTTGTGGCTGTCTGCCGAGGAGTTCAGCGATGCCGATATTCCGGCAATTCTGAAGCGTCAATGCGCGCGCGGGCTGGACATCGAGTTTGTTGAGAAAGATCTCGGCCCCTATACCAAGTTCTTCTACGCCCTGCAGAAATACCCCGAGGCGTTATTACTCACGGTTGACGACGATATTCTTTACCCACAGGACATGGTCGACCAGCTCTATCGCGCTCACTTACAAGCGCCCAATGAGATTCACTGTACGCGCGGCCACCGTATCCGCTTAGACGAAAAGGGCGAGCTGCTGCCCTATAAGCAATGGTGGCGGCGCAATGATGACCGCGACAGCTCGCTAATGATTTTCCCCACTGGCGTGGGTGGTGTGCTGTATTTCCCCGGTTGTTTTGACGACAGCATTGACGACGTTGAGGCCTTTTCCCGTCTGGCTCCCAATGCCGACGATGTATGGTTGAAAGCCATGAGCCTGAAAGCGGGTACCGTGTGCACCATGTTGGAAGGGCGTGGGGTGTGGATGCAGCGTTTTCCAGTGATTGCAGGCAGCCAGGAGGTGTCGTTAAAGCGGCGCAACAAGAGCAGGCGCACCGGCAATGATGAGCAGATCAAAGCCGTGTTTGAAGCCTACGGCTTGCTGCCTGTGCTGCGTGAGGTCGCGGCGCGCGAGCCCGGCTTGTAGCGCCGGGGCTAATCGGCGGGTACCGCGCGTTCCTTGCACCATTGGCGAAGGGCGTCAATACGCTCACTCATTGTAATGGACAGCGGCACGGTGTTACCCAGTTCACCGACGATATGGGCGGTGCTTAGCGCTTCGTCGCGGGCGTTTGCGGTGTAGCCCGCGGCAACAATAGCCTGCTCGATCTCGGCGCCGGTAAACCCTGCGCTTTCCTCAGCCAGTACCTCCAAGGAAAAACTGTCGGCTGAGTAGCCGCGTTTTTCCAGGTGAACGGCGAAGATGTCTTCGCGTATTGTCGGTTTGGGCAAGTCGACGAAGAATATTTCATCCAGGCGCCCTTTGCGGATCAATTCGGGCGGCAGGTGTTGGATGGCGTTGGCGGTGGCCACAACAAAAACAGCTTGCCGGCGCTCTGCCATCCACGTTAGCAGGGTGCCCAACACCCGTTTGGCGGTGCCGTCATCATTGCCATCGGCGACAATGCCTTTTTCAATTTCATCTATCCACAGCACACAGGGTGACATGGTTTCGGCAAGCGCAAGCGCCTCGCGGACATTGCGCTCCGACTCGCCAAAATACTTGTTAAACAGCGCCCCCATATCCATACGCAGCAAGGGCAGGCCCCACAGGCCTGCGACGGCCTTGGCGGCCAGACTTTTGCCACCGCCCTGAACGCCAACCAGCATAATACCCTTGGGCGCATCCGCCTGACGTTGCAGAAACGCGGCCTCACGTTTTTGCAACCAGTCGCGCAGTTTCAGCAGGCCACCGACATGGGCAAAACTCTCTGTGTCGTATTCAAAGCTCAGAACACCGTCCATATCCAGGAGTTGAAACTTGGCTTTGTTGACGGCCTGAATATCTGACTCGGTGATGGCGCCGTCCTGATAGATGGCGCCGCGCGCCAGTTTTCGCGCGTCTTGCAGTGGCAGCCCCCGAAGATTGCTGACCAGCTTGTCCAGGGCGCGGCGGTCGGTGCGGACCTTGCGTCCCTTGTCCTTGGCAAATTGCTGGGCTTCGCGGTGAATCGCGGCGAGCAGTTTGTGGTCTTCGGGCATCGACAGCGTGAAGCGCGCCGTCATGCGCTTGAATTCAGCGGGAATCTGCAATGCATGACTGATAAAAATAAGACACTGCTTTGCCGCCTCTGCTTGCATGGCAATGTCTTTAATCAAGCGCACATTCAGCGGCTCATTGTTCAAATACGGGTGGAAGTCACACAGGGCGTATAGCCCCGGTGAATTGGCGGCGCGAATATGTTTGAGTGCAGCCTCTGGTGACGTTGTTTGCGGCAGTGATGGTGAGTCCACGAGGTCGGCACGCCGCAAACCGTCGCTCGCTGACCAGGCATAGAGCGGTTTCGCGAGTTGAACGCCGAGTTTGCTTAGCAGGGTCAGTGCTCGGCGCTCCTCCCAGGTTTCGATAACAATAATCGGAATGCGCGACTCGATGATGAGTCGCAGGTCGTGGCTATTGTTCATAGTGCTTTAATGCGTGCTCGCGGTAACTTATGCCGGTTCTGCGGTACTGGCTAATGCGCTTTCGCGCAGCTCGTCGTAAGCGCGCTGGATGCACTCCCGGTAAAAGTCGGGGTCGGGCATCATATCGCGACAGGCGGTAAACGACAGGGCGATGATGCCGCGCTTGTTTTGCACGCTGGAATAGACAATGTGGAACAGGCCGACGTTGGGCAACAGCGGTCCAAAGTTCATGCCATTAACTAAGCGGGCGCCGCAGAAATACAGCTGCTCGCGCGGGCCGGGAACGTTGGTTATCACGGTGTTAAAGATTACCGCTGCCTCGGACAGGCCTGTACTTGAGGCGGCGCGCAGCGCGAGCTGCAGAACTCCGCCATGTAATACATCGGTGACATCCACCGCAACACGAGGCCCCAGCGCGTTGGCATAGGCTTTGGACTCCAGCGAGGCTTGCTGAATGTGGGTCAGGCGCTCCATAGGGTCGGCGATGGTGCTGCACAGTGACACGGTCATAAAGCCGACCATATTTCCGCCGCTGTTTTGCTCGGCGGCGCTGCGCACATCTATAGGGCAGCCGCCAACCAGGGTTTTTTCCGGCAATTCCCCCTTGGCGCTGAGGTAGTGACGCAGCGCGCCCGACACGATGCACAGCATCACATCATTAATCGTGGCGCCCTCGCAGTGCTGTTTGATGCTGCGTAGCTCGGCGAAGTCAAAATTCACAGAGTCGACCACGCGGTGGGGGGACAGTTTTCCCTGAAAGCGCGTGCGCTGTTTGTCGTCGAGGCTTCGGAAGTCATTCTCTTTTCTACCGCGGCGGATACGCTGCCAGGCGGGCACCAAGTTGCCCACCAGTTTGGCGGTCTTAAGGGGTTTGCGCAGATTATTTGCTGCGGCCTTCTTCAGTATGTCGCTTCGAGTAAGCATGGATTCATGCTCAGTGTCCGGCACCGGGATATCTTCAACGGTTGGGCTGAGGTCATGCAGCAGGGGAAGCAGACGCGCCCCCGTGGCGCCATCCATAGCGGCATGATGAACTTTTAGCAGCACTGCGAAGCAGTTCTCCGGGAGTCCGGGGACGTTGTCCAGGCCCTCGATGACGTACATTTCCCACAGCGGCTTTTCCATATCGAGCGGGCGCGAGTGGATACGGGCAGCGAGAATACACAGCTGCCGCCAATCACCTGGCTTGGGTAGTGCCATGTGGTGGATATGGCGTTCGACATCGGGGTCTTCGACTTCTTCCCACCACGGCTGGTCCAGGCCCCAGGGCACGCGCTGCAATTGGCGGGTGAAGATCGGTGACAGCGGCGCCCGGGCGCTGATTAACTCAATAATCTGTTTGAAGCGAACCAAACCGCCGTCGGCGCTGGATTGGTCGTAAATGCCGAGGCTACTGATATGCTGCGGTATGCCCGCTGCCTCGGTATGGATGAACATGGCATCTTGGCCGGAAAGCTGGTGCATAGTGCTACCCCCTGCTGAATTTTATTGTTGTGTCTCGAGCCTTTTCTCGGCCCTTAGTCGCCTTGCCGCTGGCGTTGTTGTAGTGACCATAGTTGAGCATAGTGGCCCTCGGCTGCAAGCAATTGTTGATGATTACCCTGCTCAACAATACGGCCCTCGTGCAGCACCACAATGGTATCGGCATCGACAATGGTCGATAGCCGGTGCGCGATCACAAGCATACTGTGTTGTCTGGCAATGTCTCGCATGGCGGCAAGAATGGCTTGCTCTGACTTGCTGTCCAGTGAGGACGTGGCTTCATCAAAGACAATAATTGGCGCGCCCTTGAGTAGTGCCCGGGCAATTGCCACGCGCTGTTTCTCGCCGCCTGATAGTTTTAAGCCGCGCTCGCCCACCAGCGTGTCGGCACCAGCGGGTAGGCTTTGAATAAAGTCTTGCAAGTGGGCAAGGCGAATGGCTTCGTCGATGTCCTCATCGCTGGCATCGACCCGGCCGTAGCGGATATTGTCGCGGATGCTCTGATTGAATAGCACGGTATCCTGGGGGACGATGCCGAGAACACTGCGCAGCGACTGTTGGCTGATGGTGGCGATGTTCTGGCCATCGATCAAAATTTGCCCGCTGTCGACATCGTAAAAACGAAATAAAAGTTTCAGCAAGGTGGATTTGCCCGCGCCGCTGCTGCCGACGATGGCGACTTTTTTGCGCGGCGGTAGGCGGAAACTAATATCGCGGAGAATCTGCCGGTCGCGGTCGTAAGCAAAGCAAACCTGGCTGAATTCCAGTTCTGCATCACGAACCGATAGCGGGGGCGCGCCGGCCTTATCGGTAACGCTGGCACGTTGGCGCAGCAGGGCGAACATCGCTTCAATATTCGCCATTGAGCCTTTCATTTCCCGGTAGACAAAGCCAAGAAAATTCAGCGGCATGAAAATCTGCATCATAAAGGCGTTGATCAATACAAAATCGCCGATGGTCATGCTGCCCGACAGAGTGTCTTTTGCGGCCAGCACCATTGCCGATGTCATCGCGGTTGCAATGATAAAGGCCTGGCCGGCGTTCAGGGCAAACAGGCTGAGGCGGTTCTGACGTCTCGCTCGCTCCCACTGCGCCAGCTCGTTGTCGTAGCACTGGGCTTCGTAGTCTTCATTGCCAAAGTACTTCACGGTCTCGAAGTTGAGCAGGCTGTCGACAGCGCGACTGCTGCTGCGCGATTCGGCAACATTGGCGCGGCGTATAAAGCCGGTGCGCCACTCTGTTGCCACCACGGAAAACCCGACATAGCTCACCACGGCAAGGAGTACGATCAGGGCGTAATACACGCTGTATTGCCAGCCCAGTAGTACCAATACCATGCCGATCTCAATAAATGTCGGCACGATGTTAAACACCATAAAGCGCAGTAAAAAGCTGATGCCATTGGTGCCGCGTTCGATATCGCGAGACAGGCCGCCAGTGCGGCGGTTTAGGTGAAAATCCAGGTCCAGTTGGTGCAGGTGCTTGAATACCGACAGACCAATGCGCCGCATCGCACGCTCAGTAACGCGGCCAAACAGAGTATCGCGTAGCTCGCCGAATAATACGTTGGCAAAGCGCAGACCGCCGTAGGCCAGCAGCAGGCCGATCGGTGCAAGTGTCAGTGCGTTCAGCCCGCTGGTGTCCAGGTAGTCGACGATATGTTTTAAGGCAAAGGGCAGGCCGACACTGGCCAGCTTTGCCGCGATGAGGCACAGCAGTGCCAGGCCGATGCGCGGCATATGGGGGCGGAGGTAGGGTACCAGCTCTAGCAGGGTACGGGCGCTTACCCGTTGGTCTTCAGAATAGGGAGTGTGCCCGTGCATAGCTAGTGAAGTCTCTCGTCGGGAAGCCGGTGTGCCTGCAGCTCAATATTTTCAATATGCTTGCCCAGAGTAATAATGCGGCCCTGATAGCGCTCGTCACCTTGAGCGCTGAACTCGAAATGATAGCGGCGCCACACTTGAATCTGCCCCCTGCGATTGCGCTTCCACCACAGTGCGCGGAGCGCAATATTTTCATCGAGTAACTGCAGCTGATGTGCGGCCAAGTGTCGCTTAACAGCGATCAGGCAGTGCTCTCGTACCCCGACCGATGCCCAGAGGTGGTAGAGCACTATGCAAAGAAGAATAAGGGCGACCAAGTCGCTGAGTTGCAACACTAAAAAATCCAGGCAATGAATAGCCAAAATATCAGGAAGAAGCTCACAAAGCCGCCAAGCATGAACTGCAGCTCACCGAGCAGGCCATCCCCTGCCGCAAAGGCGAACACGACCAGGGTGGCCACCGTGACAAAAAAAGCGATGACGGCGGCATTGCGCAAGTCGAGGCCGGGGGTGAAGTGCTGGTCAATGAAGCCGGCAACCAATGGCAGCATCATAGCTGTTGCAGCGCCCAGCAGGAGCAGTAGCCCAAGCAGCAGGCCGCCAATTTTTAAGACTTGCTGGCGGTCTGTGCTCATTGCTCGTCAACTTGGCTGGCTTTTACCAGTTCCCTGAATACCTCGGGGCGGGGCATGCCGCTAGCCTGTACCTCGGCCTTGTCACCCGCCGTAAAGATGCTCAGGGTGCCAACGCCGAACAAGCGGTTCATTAGAGACTGACTGATTTTAACAGTGCGAATACTCGACGTGTTGAGCTCGGTGCGGTCTTTGTTCAGCAGGCCCTGCTCAAGCACGATCTCGTTGCCATTAATTTCAAGGCGAGTGGCTTTGCACTTGAGGTACCAATAAAGCAGGATCAAAATGCCAATCCCAACCGGCACCAACAGCAGCGCGAGAATGAAGCCGAATGGCTTGTTGCGAAACATGGCGGGGTGTTCTGCGTATTGTTGGCTCACTTGTATCTCTCTTTATTCTACAGGGTTGCTACATTCTACACGCTATCTGGAGGCTGTGAATTACGTTTCTGTGGCGATAACCGCTGGTCCGTAGCGCTGGTTAAATACCGGCGGCATGCGGCGCGGCTTGCCGTTGCTCAGCCGAATGCATACCAGCTGCCAGCGCGCCCGAAGAAGGGTAACGCCGTCGCGAGAGCGTTTTAATTGAAAGCGTCGCTCCATCGTAAGGCGCTGGTCGCTAGCCGTTAACCACGTGGCCATTTCGCACTCTTCATCTAAAAAAGCTGCAGCGACATAGTCATACTCCGCATGCCGAATAACCATTGCGGCATCGAGCTGATGGTAGTCGTCCAGATTTAGCCCCAGCTCAACGGAGTGTTGCCAGCCAACCCGCTGGCACCAGCTCACGTACACACCGTTGTTCACATGGCCGAGGCCGTCAATATCGTCGCGGCCGACACTCAGGCTTTGGGTAAACGGGGCGGGCAGGTCCCAATCGGAGTTTACAATTGTCATAGCCTTTCCCTTTGCCAAAACGGTATTATGGCGACTGCCGCGAAGAAGGGAAGCGTGTGAACTGTGGGTTTGTGTCACAGTGAGCATAGTGGCAGCTTAGTTAACTCGTTTTTTTGTGATGCAGGTCTCAAAAAGCGCGGGGTTTTCCGCGTCTACTTCGGTTTTCCCTTACTTCGCCTATTTCCCACTGCTGGTTCAATGTACACACATGCCCCATCAGTGGATGAGGCGCTTCGGCGTTGGCATGGCGGTGTGAATGCACAGCTCTCCCCCTATTGTTGGCAGGCACCTCGATACCTGTTTTTACGGAGTTACAGAACATGTTCAAACTTAATAAATTTAATCGCGCTGGCCTGCTCGGCCTAAGCGCTGCGGTGCTTCTTACCGCTTGCGGTGGCGGCGGTGGTGGCGGTTCGAGCTCAGGCGGCTCGGGCGAGCAAGCGACCTACCAAGGTGTAGAAGGCCCATTAGACATGGTTCAAGAGCCGCTGTCTGAGCAAGTGCTGGGGCAAATTGCCTCTGCAGCCGCTGGCACACCGCTGGAAGGCGCTGTGCAGTGTGTGGATCAAGTTGTTGTCCAAGACACAGTGGATATTCTCGATAGTATCCTGGCCGCGGTTAACCCCGACTCGATCAATGATCCCCAGCAAGCGTTTGCCGATGCTGCAACGAACGCCCAGCTGGCAGTAACGGAGCTGTTGTCAGATTTGCCGGTATTACTGACTTCTCTGGCAGGGCAGGGCGACTGTACTGGCCCGAGTGGCGCACCGATGGGCAGCAACCCGCTGGCAGGTACTCCTCTTGCCCCGCTGGGTGACGCGTTGGCTCCGCTGCTAACTGCAGCAGGCGGCAGCGGTTTTGGCAATGGTGAAAACCTGGACCTGACAGCGCTGCAAGCACTGACTGATCAACTGTCTTCAGCATTTAACGAAGGTCTGGCCAATCTGCCCGCAGAAGTGGCTGACGCGCCAGTGCTTGGTGGTCTGCTGACTACCCTGCAAACGACCTTTAACGATTTGGACACGACTATCGGTGCCCTCGACGATGCCTCTGGCGACGAGACGGCTGGCGCTATCGCGACGACGCTGGATAACTTGCTCAGTAACCTGCTGACTCAAGTTGTTCCTGTCGAGTTCATCGAAGAGCAAGCTGGGCAACCGGGTGCGGTTAGCAGCCAGATTAAAGATGGTATCGGTCAGGTAACAGCGCAGTTGGACAACGGTCTTGGCGCGGTGCTGGACCCTGCATTCGGTGCACTGTTCGGTGGCGCTCTGGATCCACTGTTTAGCGGTTTGAACATGCTGCTGACACCGATTGGCGAGGCGATTACTGGCGGTCTGGCCTCAGGCGGCTCTGGCGCTGGCCCAACTGGCACACCTCTCGACGCCTTGCTGGCACCCCTGGAAGGTGTATTTGCTGCCCTGACTGGTGGCGGTAGTGGCGACGGCCTGACTGGCACACCGCTTGACCTGTTGCTCGACCCGCTGGCTTCAGCATTGGGCGGCGGTGGTTCTTGCCCCTTGGCAGAAACGCCTCTGAACCCGCTTTGCACCGTGGTTGATGGCCTGTTATCCGGTCTTGGTGGTGGCGGTAACCCACTGGATCTGTTGACAGATCTGCTCGACACCATTCTGGGCCCCCTGTTGGGCGGTCTGGGCTAAGCGCTTCGCGTCAGTGATGAAAAGGCGGCCAACAGGTCGCCTTTTTTTTGCCCGCGACTATGAATAACTCGGTTTTTCCGTACATCGAAAACAGTGCCGTATTGGTTGAATACAGTGTGGCGTCGGGAAGGGAAAACGATGATCGGCGCCGGGTGCAGAGCCTTTCTGTACCCAATGGCGACTTAAGGGAGTAAAGCCTATGTTGAAATTATCCTCATTATATCGCGCCTTCATACTGGCATTCAGTGTCAGCTTGGCACTTAGTGCCTGCGGAGGCTCGAGCAGCAGTAGCAGTAATAACCCCAGCAGTATTCCCGATGGCGGTAATGGCGCCGATGACGGCGGCTCCGGTGATGGCGGCAATGATGGTGGTTCTGATGGCGGCGGGTCCGGGTCGGGCTCCGACAACGGCGGCTCAAATGATGGCGGAGATGAGACAAGCCGTTATCAGGGAGTAGAAGGACCGCTGGATGTGATTCAGCAGCCCCTGTCTGAGCAGGTGTTTGGTGGCTTGGCGTCGGCAGCTGAAGGCACGCCGTTAGAAGCCAGCATCAGTTGTCTGGATCAAGTCGTCGCGCAAGATACTGTCGATATTCTGGACGCGGTGCTCGCCGCCGTAAACCCCGAGTCGGCGGCGGATCCGCAGCAAGCCTTTGCGGCAGCGGCGGAGAATGTGCAGCTGGCGAGCAACGAGCTACTGGCTGATTTGCCGGGGTTGTTAATGTCGCTTGCAGGGCAGGGCGATTGCGACGGTAGCGCTAGCCCCGGCGGTGACAACCCACTTGCCGGAACACCCCTGGCGCCCTTGGGTGAAGCCCTTGCACCGCTGCTCAATGGCGGTGGCGGCGGCAGCGCTGATGGCGATCTCGACCTGACCGCACTGACCGTACTCACCGGCCAGTTAAGCGATGCATTCGAAGAGGGTTTGAGCAATTTGCCGGCCGAGGTGATGTCGGCGCCGGTCTTGGGTGGCGCACTGACAACCCTGAGTGTGACCTTCGCCGACCTTGATAATACCGTGGTGGCCCTGGACAGTGGCAACGGCGTATTGACGGCATTTCGCGTGTCGCAGACCGTTGAGCACCTGCTAAAAAATGTACTGACCGGCATTGTTCCGGTCACGTTTATCGAAGAGCAGGCCGGGCAGCAGGGTGTTGTGTCCGACCAGATCAATAGCGGTGTCGAGGCGTTAAGTTCACAGCTTCTCGGTGGTTTGGCGGTTGTGCTGGCACCCACCTTTGATCAGTTGTTTGGTGGTGCCGCAGCACAATTATTCGCTGGCGTGAATACTATTCTGACCCCATTGGGTGAGGTGCTGAGCGACAGTGTGAATGGCGGCGGTTCTGGTGCTGGCCCCACGGGTACGCCTCTCGATGCTCTGCTTGCTCCACTCGAATCACTGGCTGCGGCGTTGCAGGGCGGCGGTAGTGATGGTGGGTTGACTGGCACGCCCCTGGACTTGCTGCTTGATCCCATTGCGTCGGCGTTAAGTGGTGGCGGGTGCCCGCTAGAGGGGACGCCGCTAGCGGTACTCTGTTCGGCAGTGGATCAACTTCAGTTGGCGGTCTCTCAGCAGCCGGGGGCAGACCCGCTGGCACTGCTGACAGATACCCTGAAAGGTCTACTGGGTGGTTTGATCCCCTAAGCGTTTCGGCGATCCCCTGCAGGGCGGCTTGTTAGCCGCCCTTTTTATTGCTCTTGCAAAAAGCGGCGCTGGGCTTCTTCAACAACGATGGCGTGTCGTCTGGCCAGTGCCTGGCGGTCATCGTCGTAGCCACCGCCAATGACCGTTGCCACCGGGATGCCCGCTGAGCGACAGCGCTCGATGACCATGCGGTCGCGCTGGCGAATGCCGTTTTCACTAACCTTTAGCAGGCCCAGTGGGTCGCCGGCATAGATATCCACGCCAGCATCGTAAATCACCAGCTCCGGGCGGGCGCTGGCCAATGCCGTTTCGAGGGTGTCGCTAACAATGCTCAGGTATTGATCGTCCTCACAGTTGCTGGCCACCTCAACATCCAGGTCGCTGCAGGCTTTGCGCGCGGGAAAATTTTTCGCACCGTGTACGGAGCAGGTAAAGGCGGCGGGCTCGTCGGCGAGAATGGTGGCCGTGCCATCGCCCTGATGAACGTCGCAATCAAAGATCAGCAAGCGCTTCACCCGGCCCTGAGCAAGCAGGGCTTTAGCGGCGACAGCCAAGTCGTTGAATACGCAAAAGCCAGAGCCGAAGTCGCGATGGGCGTGGTGAGTGCCGCCGGCAAGGTGGCAGGCGATGCCGTGGCGCAGGGCCAACTGCGCGGTCAAGAAGCTGCCATTCGGCGAGATCCAGCTGCGCGTAACCAAGCTCTCGCTCCAGGGCAGTCCCAGGCGCCGCGAGGCCTGTTTGTCCAGGGTATTGTTGGTGAAGCGGTTAATGTAGTCACCGCAGTGAGCGAGCTGCAATAGCTCGGGTCGGGCTTTTCCCGGCCGATAGACGTTGCTTGCAGAGAGAATATGTTGACCGGCTAAATACTGATTTAGCAGGCCAAACTTTTCCATCGGAAAGCGGTGCTTTTGATCAAAGGAATAGCTGTAGACAGGGTTGGTGACCAATGGCAGTTGCTTCATAGGTGAGAGTAATCGTTCTGTCATTATTGGCACATATCGTGCGTTGCTGTTGGGCGAAAGCGCACCGCAACGGCTGTCGATCTGTCGGGCGGTGGTCGCGAAGATTGTCCCGTCGGTCAGTCTTTGTGTAGTATTGCCTCATTTTGCGCATCTCGCTCACCGTTTTGAGCGGGTGCACACTCCGGGGCGTCCCTACTAATTGCGCCCTAAATCGGTGCAGCGATGACAGGTTGGCTATGCGGGATCACTACCAAATAACCGTTACGAGTTTTGAGCGAACGCGGCATTATCGCGTACCACAATTTATTAAGCACTTTGCCACGGGCTTTGTTGCTGTGCTTGGACTGTTATTTGCCGGCGGTGTGCTGGCTATTTACGTACTCAGCAATAAGCTCGATGCAATGGACCAGGAGCTTTCTCGCCTTCATGTCCAGCAATCCGAAATTCGCGCAGAGAATACGGCTTTACTGCAAGAGCAGCAACGACTGCAAAATTCCGTTGAAGAAAAAGTGGCAGCCCTGTCTATGATGGGCGAGGAATTAGGCAGCATTGAGGCGATGATGGGCCTGTCTCCTAATCCGGATGCGGAGATTGAATTTCGCTTGGATACCGCAAGCCAAACAGCGCAGGAAAAGCGCTATATGCTCACCGCCATTCCCAGTGGCTACCCCCTGGAAGAGGCCAAAGTCACGAGCTTCTACGGTATGAGAAAGCACCCGGTGTTGGGAAAAATGAAATTGCATGGCGGGGCCGATCTGCGCGCCCGCATTGGTACCCCGGTGTATGCCACGGCCAATGGTGTTGTGGAGTGGGCAGGGTACAACGATGGCGGTTTCGGGAAGATGGTGAAGTTGAGTCATAACTTTGGCTTTACTACGGTATACGGGCATTTAAGTAAGTCGACAGTGGCTGTTGGCGACTATGTAAAGCAGGGAGAGCTGATTGGTTACAGCGGGAATACAGGCTTGTCCAGCGCTCCCCATTTGCACTACGAAGTTCGCCACTTGCATCGGCGTCTCGCTCCGAGAAGTTTTATGGAGTGGTCGCTGGAAAATTATGACGGGCTTTTCACGCGCGAGGAGAGGATAAAGTGGGACTCATTAGCAAAAACAGTAAGAGATCAGATAGCCCTACCCGAACGACGATTATCGCTGCGGGGACCCATTTCGTCGGGGACTTCGAGTTAAAAGACAGCTTTCACTTAGATGGGTCGGTAGACGGCAATATCACCTCGCAGGCTGATGTGACCATCGGTGTGAGCGGGCATTTTAAGGGCGACATTAAAGCCAAACGCGTGCTGGTGAGCGGCAGGCTCGATGGCAAGGTTGATGCCGACTACATCGAAATTGTGGCATCAGGGCAGGTGAATGGCGATATCCGGGTGCGCGAGCTGGCCATTGAGTCGGGAGGTCAGTTTATTGGCGCAAGCCATGTTAAAAAACACGACACGCCAGTACTGACACCCGTCGACGCCAGTGCCGAGGCAGACAGTAGCGACCGCGCGGCCGGCTGATTGTCAGCGCCTTCACCGCAGCGGTTGCAGATCGTTTATAATGCGCGGCTTTTGCTTGGAGGCAATCATGGCAATCGATCAGGCGTTAATGCAGCGCAGCCAGGGACAGTGCGAGCTGTGTGGCAGTAGTGACGGGCTCAGCGCGTATGAGGTTAGCGGTTCAGAGCAGCCAGCGTCGGTGGTGGTTTGTGGTGAATGCCTTGCGCAGATTGCCGGTGACGATGCCCTGCAAGCGGCGCGTTGGCACTGCCTGAATCAAAGTGTTTGGAGCACTGAACCCGCTGTTCAGGTGCTTTCCTATCGAATGTTACATCGCCTGAGTAGCGAGCCCTGGGCGCAAGACCTGCTGGATATGGTGTTTCTTGATGAGCCCCTGCAGAAATGGGCGGACGCAGGGCTGGCCGATAGCGACCAGGTGGCAACTGTTGACGCCAACGGTGCGGTACTTCAGGCCGGCGATAGCGTTACCCTGATCAAAGACCTTAACGTCAAAGGCACCAGTTTCACCGCCAAACGCGGCACTGCCGTTCGCAATATCTCCCTTAGCGATAACCCCGAGCATATTGAAGGGCGTGTCAATGGCACGCGCATTGTGATTATTAGTAAGTTTGTTAAAAAATCCAGCTAATCTTTTCCCCGCAGTGCGACCGGGTTGCACTCGCGGGGCCTGTCTCTTTAGATAGCCATAATTGCCTCCAGCCCTGTTGTCGGTGGCTTATTTGGGTCCGCCAAACCTCGCTTCCTTCGCCTCGTTAGAGGCAAAAATGACCTCCAGCAGGTGCAATTCATTGCGTGTTAGCAGGCTCCCGTTTCTAGCTGGCGCCTCACTGTTGACTGCATTCTGGGAATGGCGCCATTTTTCTAATGAATTTTTAATATCGCTATGCTGTAATCGCCACTAACAAGACGTTTTTGCTTCCTCAAACCCAAATAAGAATAGTATTCAGGGGGAACATTGAAACCGACCGATGTAAAAGACTCGGAGTATTTCCACAGGGTGGTGGATTGCCAATATGCCTGTCCTGCCCATACCCCCGTTCCCGAATATATTCGCCTGATCGCGGCTCAGCGCTATACCGATGCGTATATGGTTAACTGGGAGTCGAATGTCTTTCCCGGTGTGCTTGGGCGCACCTGTGACCGCCCCTGTGAACCCGCGTGCAGGCGCGGCAGGGTGGAAGAAGAACCCGTTGCCATTTGCCGGTTAAAGCGCGTTGCTGCCGATAATAAGGCGGATATACAGGACCGCTTGCCGGTCATCCCGAAAAAGAAAAACGGCAAGAGAATAGCCTTGGTGGGTGCCGGGCCAGCGTCGCTGACAGTTGCCCGCGACCTCATGCCCCTTGGTTACAACATCGACTTATTTGACGAGCAGCCAGCGGGCGGCGGATTCATGCGCAGCCAGATACCGGCGTTCCGGCTCCCTGAGTCGGTGCTGAATGAAGAGGTCGATACTATTTTGCATATGGGGGTGGTCAGCCACTTTAGGCACTATGTCGACAGTTTGAAGGCGCTGCTTGAACAGGGCGATTACGATGCGGTGTTTGTTGGCAGCGGCGCGCCCATGGGACGCGATTTAGATATTTCTGGTCGCGAAGCCGCCGACGCGAATATTCACATTGGTATCAATTGGCTGGCCAGCGTGGCGTTTGGTCATGTGCAGACAGTTGGGCGCAGAGTGCTGGTACTCGGAGGCGGGAATACCGCCATGGACTGCTGCCGAACAGCCAGACGTTTGGGAGGCGAAGACGTGCGCGTGGTGGTGCGCAGCCCCTTTGAAGAGATGAAGGCCTCACCCTGGGAAAAGGAAGACGCCCAGCAGGAAGGCATTCCGATCTACGATAACCATGTCCCCAAGGCGTTTCTTGTTGAAGACGGCAAGCTGGTTGGCATGCGCTTTGAGAAAGTGAAGGCCGTGTACGAAGACGGCAAGCGGCAACTGATACCCACCGGCGAGCCGCCAGTCGATATGGTCTGCGACGATGTGCTGGTCGCCATCGGTCAGCAGAATGCGTTTCCCTGGATTGAGCGCGATATTGGTATTGAGTTCGATCAGTGGCAATTGCCCGTTGTCGATAAAGACACCTTCCAGTCGACGCTGCCCAATGTGTTTTTTGGTGGCGATGCTGCCTTTGGCCCGGAAAATGTGATTACCGCTGTTGCCCACGGCCACCAAGCGGCGATTTCTATTGATCTGTTTTGCCGCGGCGAGTCGGTGACACAGCGCCCGCCGCCGGGGGTGACCTTGGTCAGCCAGAAGATGGGTATTCACGAATGGAGCTACGACAATCAAATTGAAGATGACGCCCGTTATCGTGTTCCCCATGCCAACCTGGATCAGGCATTGTCCGACCGCAGCTTGGAGGTTGAGTTAGGCTTTGATGCCGAAACAGCCTTTCACGAAGCGCAGCGCTGCCTGAATTGCGATGCGCAAACTGTCTTCACCGAGAAACTGTGCATTGAATGTGATGCCTGCTTGGATATATGTCCAACCAGTTGCCTGAGTTTTGTTGTTAACGACGACGAAGAAAGCACACTGCGTCAGAAACTGCGGATGCCTGCGAACAACCCTGATCAGGCCATTTATGTATCCGAGGACCTCGCAACTGGCAGGGCCATGGTTAAAGACGAAAATGTCTGCCTGCACTGCGGTTTGTGTGCCGAGCGCTGTCCTACTGCGGCTTGGGATATGCAGCAGTTTTATTACAGCGTCAGCAAAGCCGGCGAGGAAGTACAGCCATGAAGCGTATTGAAGCGGTCAATGATTTTGTCATCAAATTCGCCAATGTTAACGGCACCGGCTCGGCGAGTGCCAACAATATGTTTGCCAAGGCGCTGTTTCGTATGGGTCTGCCGGTAAGCCCCAAAAACATCTTTCCTTCTAATATTCAGGGGCTACCGACCTGGTTCGAGGTGCGGGTGAACGAGAAGGGCTTTCTCGGTCGCCGTGGCGGCATCGATATGATGGTCTGCATGAATCCGCAGAGCATGGCGAAAGACATCAAAGAATTAGAGTCCGGAGGTTACTTCCTCTATGACTCCAGCAAGCCTCTCGACCTGCGTTTACTGCGCAGTGATGTTACCTTCATTGGTATTCCGCTTCGCGACTTGTGCCGTCGGGAATTTAGCGATCCGCGTCAGCAGCAGCTGTTTCGTAATGTGGTCTATGTGGGGGCGCTCGCCGCGTTGCTGGATATCGAGTTTGATGTGCTTACCGGCCTGGTGGCCGACCAGTTTCAGGGCAAGGAAAAGCTGATTACTTCCAATGTGCGGGCCCTGGAGCTGGGTTACCACTACGCTGCGGAGAACATCGACTGCCCGCTGGGTATTCGCGTGGAGCGTCGCGACGCCGTCGGTGACGCGATCCTTATCGACGGCAACACGGCGTCGGCGTTGGGGGCCATCTATGGTGGCGCAAGCGTTGCGGCCTGGTACCCCATTACGCCCTCGACCTCGGTCGTCGATGGTTTTGATAAATACTGCAAGCGCTTGCGCATTGATCCTGCCAGCGGCAATAAGAACTACGCCATTGTGCAGGCTGAAGATGAGCTGGCGGCAATTGGCATGGTGATTGGTGCCAGTTGGAACGGTGCCCGCGCATTTACGGCAACCAGTGGCCCGGGAATTTCGCTAATGAGTGAGTTTTTGGGGCTGGCGTATTTTGCCGAAATTCCCTGTGTGCTTATTAATGTTCAGCGAGCCGGGCCATCTACCGGTATGCCGACGCGAACACAGCAATCGGATGTGATGGCTTGCGCCTATGCCTCCCACGGCGATACCAAACACGTGCTGCTGTTTCCGGCCACGGCGCAGGAGTGCTTTTCCATGACGGCGGAGGCTTTCGATTTAGCCGAAGAGTTGCAGACCCCAGTGATTGTGATGAGCGATTTGGATCTGGGCATGAATGACAGTATGTCGCCGCCGTTGAGCTGGGATGACCAGCGCGAATACCGGCGTGGCAAGGTGTACAGCGGCGAGCAACTAGAGGCGATGTCGGAACGCTTTGGTCGGTATCTCGATACCGATGGCGACGGTATTCCCTATCGCACCTATCCCGGTGCCCATCCGGAGAAGGGCGCATTCTTCACTCGCGGCACCTCCCGAGACGAGTACGCCGTGTACACCGAAGACAGTGCGCAATACGAATTGAATATGCAGCGCCTGCTGAAGAAATGGCAAACGGCATCCACCAAGGTGCCCAAAGCGGAGGAGTGCAACGCGAGCGGCGCTGCAGATGTAGGGGTGATTTACTACGGAACCAGCCACGAGGCAGCGCGAGAGGCGGTAGACAGTTTGTCGCGAGCGGGGATCGCCGTCGACACGCTGCGGTTAAAGGCCTTTCCCTTCGATGATGGTGTGGCCGCGTTTATTGATAGCCACAAGCAACTTTTTATTATTGAGCAAAATCGTGACGCGCAAATGCGCAGCTTAATCGTCAACGAATGCCTGGTATCGCCGCGTCGTTTAGTGCCTATTTTAAACTACGGCGGTATGCCAATTACCGCTCGGCAGATTGAGAGCGATATTTGCCGCCACCTTGACGAGAACAAAGTACAACCGCTGCGCGCCGCCAAGGAGACCGTGTAATGACCTATTTACGCCCGAGTTTCCGCCATCCAGAGCAGCCGATTAACGAGTTGGGTTTTACCCGCAAGGATTATGAAGGCGCGCTGTCGACCCTCTGTGCGGGTTGTGGCCACGACTCGATTAGCGCGGCGATTGTGCAGGCCTGTTTCGAGTTATCCATCGCCCCACACAAGGTGGCCAAACTTTCCGGTATTGGCTGCAGCTCGAAGACACCCACCTACTTTCTCGGCAATTCTCACGGCTTCAACTCGGTTCACGGCCGCATGCCATCGGTCGCGACAGGTGCGAACTTGGCGAATCGCGACTTAATCTACGTTGGCGTCTCCGGTGACGGCGACTCAGCATCCATTGGTATGGGGCAGTTCACTCACGCCGTGCGTCGCAACGTGAATATGATGTACGTGGTCGAGAACAACGGCTGCTACGGTTTAACAAAGGGGCAGGACTCCGCGACCGCCGATGTTGGCTCGGCCAGTAAAAAGGGTGAGCCCAATCCCTTTGAGGCCATCGACCTGGCCAGCATCGCTTTGCAGCTCGGTGCCAGCTTTGTTGCGCGGAGCTTCTCGGGGGATCGCGAGCAACTCGTGCCGTTGATCAAGGCAGCGATCAGTCACCGCGGTTTTGCCTTTATCGATGTGATCTCACCCTGTGTCACCTTTAATAATAATCCGGCTTCGACCAAGGGTTATGAGTATGTGCGCGACCACTTGGCGGCGACGGGGACGGTGGATTATGTTCCGTTTAAGCAGGAAATTTCGGCCAGTTATGCCGAAGGTGAAAGCAAGGCGGTAACGCTGCACGACGGTTCAGTGGTGCAGCTTCGCAAGGCGGACCCAGAGCTGGACCTAAACAGCCGGCGCTCGGCGTTGCGCTTGATAAAGGACTACCGAGCCAAAGAGCAAATTCTCACCGGGCTGTTGTATATGGATGAGGATTCTCAGGACCTGCATGAAATTATCGGTACCAGCAAGACACCGTTGCAGGCCTTGACCGAGGCAGAGCTTTGCCCCGGTCAGAAGGTATTAGACAAGCTCAACGACAGTTTGCGTTGAGCTTGTCTGCGGCTTACCAGCGATAGGAGGCTTGCAGGGCGAGCGTCCGGGGTGGGTTGGTAAAGCCGTGGTGGCTGGTGGTGCCTGCGATGACTTTCTTGGCCACGGGGGTGTCAACCGCGTACAGCACTATCAGCTCGTCGGTGAGGTTTTTACCCAGCAGCGCCAGCTCCCAGGTGCCGTCTGCCGCAGACAGTGATACCCGGCCGTTGTACTGAATAAAGGCGTCTTGTTTTACGCGCTCATCCAGGTTTGGCGACGGGTGGTACTCGTCGCTGAAGATGGCATCCAGGTTTGCCCGCAGCATTAAGCTGTCACCCAGTGCGCTTTCGTACGCGAGCAATAAGTTGCCCGAGAAGTCGGCGGCATACTGGTTGGTTTTACCGGAGTAATCGCAGTTGATGCCATTGGGGTTGTCGGGAATCTGGTCCTGAATACAGGTGCCGAATTCGTGATTTTGAAACTCAAAGTCCAAAAACGCCAAGCCACCGGCAAGCATCAGGTTTTCACTCAGTGCGATACGGCCGTCGAATTCAATACCCTGGGTCACAGCGCTGGCGGCATTGCCGACATTGAAGCCCAGGGTGCCATCAAACACACTGACCTGAAGATCGTCGAACTGGGTGTAAAACAGTGCGGTATTCAGCTCGGCAACACCGTCGAACAAGGTGGTTTTCAAACCTAACTCGTAGGACGTGGCGCGCTCTTCCTCATACTCGAAGCTACCGATTAATACCTGCGGGTTAGGCCCAACGGCATTGGGGTTGCTCGGTGTGGGGTCGGCACTGGGCGAAGAGTTGGAGCGGGCATCGTAGCCGCCCGATTTAAAGCCTCGGCGAGCGGAGAAGTAGCTCATTGCCGCGTCGTTGATGTCCCACTGAATATTTACCAGCGGTGCAAACTGTGACTCGGTGCGCTTACCTTTTAAGTCGTGGCGCTCAGCGGCAAAGGTCACCGCAGCGGCGGTATCGGTTTCACCGATCGGCAGGCGAGAGCCATCCGGCAGCCCGAACTCTAGCTTCCTGCTGCCGCTTTTCTTCTCGTAGGTATAGCGGCCGCCCAGAGTCAGGCGCCAACTCGGGTTGATGATCCAGGTGCCTTGCATAAAGGCCGAGGCAATAATCGAGTCGCTTTTGAAATCGCGCGGTGAGCGAATATCGATCAGCGAGTTACCCGCATCGCCAATACCCAGTAGTTCAAAGCCGCTGCTGCCATTGGCGCCGGGGTCGATGTCGCCGCGTGCGCCGCCTTCAAGCAGGTCGGCAGCATTGATCAGCTGGGGAATCAGCGTGGAGGGCAGCACAATGGAGTCGAAAAAGTAGACATCGTTGTACTGGAAGTACGTGCCGGCGATCATGTCGAAGTTCTCGCCCGCCGGGGATATCCAGCGAAATTCCTGGCTGAACTGCTCGTATTCCTCTTCCATGACCACCTGGAAAAGGGGTGAGCCGGTAAAGTCGCAGTCACACTCTTCATCGTACTGGTAGGCCATGTAGGCGGTAATCGACGAGAAGGTGTGCCCGTCTTTATACCAGTCCATATTCAGGGTGACGTTTTGCGTATCGTTATAGCTGAAGTCGCCATTGGCGTGGCGCTTGCGATCGGCCTTGGTGTCGAGCACCGAGTCATCGGCCTGCATATTCAGAATGGAGCCGTTGTCCTGCAGTTGCAGCAGGTTGCGCACCGGCGCTGGCAGGGCAGCGAAAACACCGCTGGCGGCGCCGAAGTCAGGGAATACAGTGTTGTTGAGAATCTCACCATAAGTGCGCCCGGTGAAGATAAAGATGTCTGAGTCAGAGGGAGTGTCGTTAATAATCTCCGACTGACGACCCACCACATCGAAGCTGCCAATTTCCAGTTTCAGCATGGCCTTGAAATCATCGCCTGGGTCCCAGCCGACTTTCAGTCGATAGGTTGCCTCGTCGCGCTCGGCCTCATCGCGGTCGAGAACCTGGTTTTCCACAAAGCCGTCTATCTGGCGCTGGCGCATTGCAAAGCGCATGCTCAGTGCGTCGGTCAGTGGGCCAGAGGCAACAAAGTCGATCACTCGTTCACCGAGGTCGGGCTCGTAGGTGCCCTGAATAAACAGCTCGGGTTCCTGGCTGGGCGAGGCTGTGCCGACATTGATGGCGCCGGCAATACTGTTTTTACCCAGCAGGATATTTTGTGGGCCACGCAATACTTCGACACGCTCTAGGTCGAGGAAGGGCGCGCGCGCCAGCTGGGCGCGGCCGTAGTACACGCCATCTACGTACATGCCAACCGATTGCTCAAAGCCTTGGTTTTCACCGGAGCCGATACCGCGAATATAAATGTCGGTACCGATACTGGATTCGGTCATCGTAAAGTTGGGGACGTAGGCCTGCAGGTCTTCAATTTTTGCCAGCCCGGCTTCCATTAATTTCTCACCACCGATTGCGCTGACCGAAACCGGTACGTCTTGCAGGCTTTGCTCGCGCAGTTGCGCGGTAACGATAACTTCTTCCAGCTGTGCGGCAAAAAGCTGCGGGCTTTGGCAGAGTCCGATAGATAGTGCGCTGTATAGTGCAGTCTTTCTTATCATTATGGTTCTCCATTACAAACTGAGGCGCCGCCTAAGCGGCGGCGACAGGTGTTTTCGCGTTGATTAGGCAGCTCGGCCCTGATTGCTTGACGTTGGGTAACGGCGTTTCAGCTTCTGCGCCTTACTTGGGTGCAAATGCGCCTGGCTGAGATTGCCCTGATGGTGAGCGACAACTTTCGGGTCCATCACTCGGAACCACAGCGGCGGAAAGTAGGCGAGGATCATCATCGACGCATAGCCAGAGGGCAGCTGTGGGCTGTCACTAAAGTGTCGCAGGGCCTGAAACGCTCGGTTGGGATGGGCGTGGTGGTCGGAGTGGCGCTGCAGCTGATAGAGCAACAG
The DNA here is from genome assembly GCF_964011655.1 of uncultured Spongiibacter sp. Lineage (NCBI taxonomy): Bacteria > Pseudomonadati > Pseudomonadota > Gammaproteobacteria > Cellvibrionales > Spongiibacteraceae > Spongiibacter > uncultured Spongiibacter sp. The sequence continues at coordinate 147,082 of NZ_CAXGPO010000004.1, forward strand.
GTTAGTAACGATGTGGTTGCTGTTCCACGAGTGCTTGGGTAGGCAGCGCTCATAGCGACCCTTTTCATCTTGCTGGCGCAGCAGGCCATAGTGTTCAACATAGTTGATGACCTCCAGCAATGACGCGCCGAGGGCCGCTTGAACCACCAGAAACGCCAGGGCAGGCCAGCCCAGCCAGAGGGTGCATGCCGCGAACAGTACAATCGTCATCGACCATGCCTGAAGCACGTCATTGCGCCAGTGCCAAAAGCTGAGGCCTTTGCGCTCGAGGCGCTGTTTTTCAATTTCGCATGCTGAGCGCAAGCTGCCAATGACGGTGCGGGGCAGAAAGCGCCAAAAGCTCTCTCCCATCCTTGAGCTGGCGGGGTCTTTGGGAGTCGCGACGTTGCGGTGATGACCGAAGTTGTGCTCGACATAAAAGTGGCCATAGGCGACGGGGGCCAGTGCCAGCTTCGCCAAAAACTGGCTGAGAGCGTCGCGTTTATGGCCAAGCTCATGGCCGGTATTGATGCCGATGCCGTTTACGTAAGCACAGCTTAACAGGGCGCCAGCGATACCCCAGGGGCCAAGTTCAGTACAGGCAAACCACACAGCGATTAACGTGCCCACGTATTGCAGCGGGATATACGCGTAAACAATGTATCGGTAATAAGGGTCGGCCTCGAGTTGCGCAACAGCGCTCTCTGGTGGGTTTGAGCGGTCAGTGCCAATGACGAAATCCATCATCGGGATCACCAGGTACACCATGAAGGGAGCAAACCACCAGCCCCATATTTGTCCCGTTGTCATGTAGATGGCGGCGCCAACAATGGGGAACAGTGGAACCAATAGGCCCAAGGCCCACATATAGCGCTTGGGGTCGCGCCAGTGTGAAGTGCTTGCAGACATCCGAAATCGCCTCTTATTGAAGTTAACATGTGTTAAGATGGACTTTAGTCCATTAACTTAACGGGTGTCAAGATTTTATGCCAGGCGCTACTGTTCTCTGATATGTTCTATTTTTGTTGTGTTATCAACGGTTTGTGTGGATGTTGTTGGGCGGTAGTCGTGTGATGGTGTTAACATTTGTAAAAATGCGTTCTCAGTTGAGGAGAAAATGAGCGAGAGCAAGCCCAAACAGAGTCGCAAGGGGAACAAGGAAAAGTTGATGAATGCGGCCCTGAACCTATTGGCGGAAGATCAGAGTGGTTTGTCTGGTATCAGTCTGAGACAGATCACCAAGGCCTGTGGTTTGAGTCCCCCGGCGTTTTACAGCCACTTTTCCTCGGTGGAGGAGCTGGGGTTGGCCTTGGTTAGCGAGGTAGGTAGCACGCTGCGCCAAGTCTTGAAGGGTGTTCGCGATGCTGAGTCAGAAGAGGCGGTTATCGAGGCTTCTGTGCAAGCGGCCTTTGGGTATATCCGCGGTAACGAGCCACTGTTTATTCTTATTGCGAGGGAGCGCGCCGGTAGCTCTTCGCTGTTGCGAGGGGCAATTCGCAACGAGGTTCGTGAAATTGTTGAGGACATGGCGACCGACTTTCATCGACGCGGGCTGTTTGAGCGTTTCGATCTCGATAGCAAGTATGCCGCCGTGGCTGCCATTGTCTCGCTGGGCCTTAGTCTGATCCCTGATATTCTCGATGTGTCGCGGGACTCACCCAGCGACGGCGACCGCCTGCTCGCTGAGTTTGAAAATCAAGTAAAGCTCATCTTGTTTTAGCGGGGTCGCCTTTCGGCGACCCCGCCAATTATTTCAGAGAAATGGTCATATTCGGCGCACCTGAACTGGCGTCATCCTCGGGCCAGCGCGCGGTAATGGTTTTTGTCTCGGTGTAAAACCGAACAGCTTGTTTGCCATAGGCGTGCAGGTCGCCCATGAATGACTTTTTCCAGCCGGTGAATGAAAAGAATGGCAATGGGACTGGAATGGGAATGTTGATACCCACTTGGCCCACTTCAACCTCACTTTGATAGCGTCGGGCGGCGGCGCCAGAAGCGGTGAAGATCGACGTGCCGTTGCCAAAGGGGCTGCTGTTGACCAATGTCAGCGCTTCGTCGAGGTTGGCGACCTGCATGGCGCACAGTACCGGGCCAAAAATTTCTTCCCGATAGATACGCATATCGGTGGTGACATCGGCAAATACCGTGGGGCCAAGCCAGTTGCCGTCGGGGAAGCCCGCAACCTGGCACTGGCGGCCATCGAGTTTCAGGTTTGCACCCTCATCCACGCCTGCGGCAATTAAGGTCTCCACGCGCTGTTTGGCTGCTGGGCTGATCAAGGGGCCGTAGCCGGCCTCGGGGTCTTTCCAATGCCCGGGGCGAATTGCCCGAAGTTTCTCAGTAAGTTCGTCCAGCCACTGAATCGCGTCGCCCACGAATACCGCCACGCTTATTGCCATGCAGCGCTGACCCGCGGCGCCGACAGCAGCGCCCAGCAAATTATTGATCACGGTGTTTTTGTCGGCATCGGGCATGATCACCATGTGGTTTTTCGCACCGGCCATGCACTGCACGCGTTTGAGCTGGTGGCAACCGCGGCGATAAATATGCTCGCCGACGGGAACCGATCCCACAAAGGAAATCGCTCGGGTCAGTGGCGCATCAAGCAGGGCGTCGACCTGCTGTTTGCCCCCGTGAACCATTTGCAAGACGCCTGCTGGGCAGCCCGCCTCCTCAAAGAGTTCAACAAGTCGCAGCGCGGTCATTGGCACTTGTTCAGAGGGCTTGAGGATAAAGGTATTTCCGCAGGCGATTGCCAGCGGGAACATCCACAGTGGAATCATCGCCGGGAAATTAAACGGCGTAATGCCTACGCACACTCCCAGTGGCTGGGTGATGCTGTAGGTGTCGACATCGCGGGCGACATTCTCAACGGTTTCGCCCATCAGTAAGCTGGGGATATTGCAGGCCTGCTCGACAACTTCAATGCCGCGCCAGACATCGCCCTTGGCATCCTCAAAGGTCTTGCCGTTGTCTTGGGCCAGAATTTCCGCCAGTTCATCGTGGTGGGCTTTTAGCAGGTGCTGATAGCGCAACATCAGCCGTGCGCGTTCGGGTACTGGCACTTTCCGCCACGATGCAAAGGCTTTTTCGGCGCCTTCAATAGCGCGTTCAATATCGGCCTCGCTGCTGTAGGGAAGTTTGGCAAGGTGCTGCTGTGTGGCGGGGTCGACAATGCTTTGCGACTCAGTGGATTGTCCCGGCAGGTACTCGCCGTTAATGAACTGCGGAATGATGGTCGTCATGGCTCACCTCGCTGTGGAAAGTGGCTCAGTGTAGCAAGGCTGGCGCCATAAAAAGAATGCCAAGTGCGGACAGCGTTGATCTACAGCAATTGTTGCTCGCTCAACCAGCGCCGGGTTATGGCGGCAACCTGTTCGTCATCCTCTTGCAGGGCCATATGGCCGACGCCGGCGATCACCGAGTGGTCGACGCAGGGCGAGCACCGCCGCGCGTGAAACTCAAATACGCTGGGTGGGTAGAGGTAGCTGTGTTCGGCGCGCAGCAACAGGGTTGGCACCTTAATGGTTTTCAGCGCCTGCCAGGGGGAGTCAACATGGCTGAAGTTGTGTGCTTCCCACGCCGGTAAATAATTCAGTTGGTAACCATCGTCGACGGGGCTAAGTACAGCGTTGGCGTAATCGACAAAAGCCTGTTCAGAGAAGCGCTTATATATAGGTTTTTGCGCGTGATAGTCGATGAACTCGCGGTGGTCAGTCCACTGTTGCCGCCGCCCGCGTGTGCGTTTGACGAGGCCGATATGGCGCGTGACCCACGGGGAAATCAGCTTTGGAAACTTAGGCAGTAGGCGGCCGGGCAATGTGGCGGGGTCGTACATCACCAGTGCCTTGAATAAATCAGGCCGACGCGCGGCGGCAAGGGCGCTTACCGATGCGCCAATGGAATGTCCCAGTGCCACGACTGGGGCTGTTTGTTGGTGCTCGAGAAAGGCAATCAGGTCGTCGGCGTGATCTTGCCAGTTAAAACCTCGTGGTGGCTGCGCATGCGGCCAGGCTCCGCGGTTTTCCATGCCAAGCAGAGAAAAGTCGTCGGCAAAGTGGCGTAGAAAGAACTGGTAGCTGGCAACGGGAAAGCCGTTAGCGGCAGCGAAATGCAGCGGCTGCTCGCCCTTTCCGCCGTGGAGCCAGGCCGCGGGGCCGCGGCCAAAATCGTGTTCTACGCGCGTTAACATGGCGCCCTCCCGGTTGCTGTGGTTACCCATGTGGGCGCACCGGCGGCGCATCCACATGGGGCATTCTTACACCTGGGGTGGGCGTGGTTTCAGTAACTATGCGTGCAAGCCGTGCTCAATCGGGCATTCCCCACGAGCGAGTTTGCGCGCGCGCTCCACCAGTGTGTCTTCCATCGACTCGCGGCCAATCATAATCACAAAGTCGCCCTGATGCAGCCCATCCAGAGCAAACCGTGCCAATTCGTCCAGGTCTTGTACTGGCAGGTCTACGCCGATTTGCTTCATGCCCTCCATAAACTCGTCGAAGGTCATTTCTGCGCCTTCGGGGGCAGGCTTTTCTCGCGCGAGCTCAGCGGGGCGGTTGCGGCGCGTGGTCCAAATGCCCGTTGGCAAGATACCGCCGGACGGATAGAAGATGCAGGCGCGCAATTTGCTTTCCTGGCCAACAAGCTGTGCGTTTAGACACTCCGTCATGATTGACACCCCGGCTTTGCTCGAGGCGTAGACAGATTGGTCTGCCAGCGGTGAAATGCCGCCGTCCCCAGAGCTGGTGTTCATAATAATGCCCTCTTCACCGGACTCCAGCATGCGTGGCACAAAGGCCTGAACGCCGTGGGCGATGCCGCGCAGATTCACGCCTAATACCCACTGCCAGTCGTTGGGCGTGGTGTCCCACACATTATTGTTGGGCACGCTAACCCCGGCGTTGTTGCACAGCACGTGGCAGGCACCAAATTCGCTGAACACCGCATCGGCCAGAGCATTGACCGACTCGGGTTTGGATACGTCGGTGACAACAGCGCGCACCACACCCCCTTTGGCGGCTAACTCGGTTGCCGTTTTATCCAGTGCGGTTTTCTCCACGTCGGAGATCACCACTTTGGCGCCTTCCTCTAAAAATGCATTGGCGAGTGCGCGGCCAATGCCGCTGGCGCCGCCGGTAACGACAACGACTTTTTCTTTGAAGCTTTGCATGGTTTTCTCCTTGTTATAAATAGTGTGTTGCCAGTGTTAGAACAATTGTCGAAGATCCAGGCCGAACATTCGGGGTTCGCCCCAGGCCTGGTTATAGGTGCCGGATGAGTCGGCAACGGCGACGACGCCGATGCGGTATCGCTCGTCGGTGATGTTCTTTGCCCAGGCCGAAACGGTGAGATCACCCGCTGTGTTTTGCCAGGTCAGGCGGCCATCTAGCAGTGCATAGGCGGGCTGGCCGGCCTTTTCCGGTGAGTCTTTGAAGGCGGCATAGGATGCCGGGTCAAAACCGTAGAAAACGTCGCTTTTGTAGCTGAGGTCGAGGCGAGAGGTCACTATGCCGATGTCGCCGGACCAGGTGTATTGCACGCCAAGCGAGGCTGACTTGTCCGGGGAGACAGGAAAGGTCTCATTGCTGCGATCGACGAACTTTTCCTGGCCAACGATGGCCGACTGCAGGTCCAGCTCGGTGAATTCTATGTACCGATAGTTATTGATGCTGAGGCTGGCGTTAATTTGCAGTGCCGAGCTGGGAAGCCATAACAGTTCCAGCTCCGCGCCGCGTATTTCAGACTGGCCAGCATTGCCGAATACCACAACAACGTTTTGTGCCGAGTCTGAGCCGACGGCAATGAGTTGTTGGTCGTCAAAGTCCATGTGGTAGAACGCGCCGTTAATACGAACACTGCGCTCAAAGGCATCGATCTTAAAGCCGATCTCGTTATTGGTGACAACCTCCGGGTTGATCCGCTGCAGGCCGTCGACGCCCCGCGGCTCGAAAAAGCCCGACTTAAAGCCGCGGCTCCACGTGGCGTAAAACATTGCGCTGTTGAGCAACTCTCCGTCTAGCCAGTGGTCCGGCAGTGTGTAGGCCAATGACACCATTGGCGTGGCCTGGCGAAAGGTTTCGTCGCCGATATCCTTGCGGCGGGTATTCGGGTCTAAGGGATAATCGTGCAGCGCATCGCCGTCGGCGTCTGGGAACAG